>CAZRTY010000343.1:0-2402 GCA_964603055.1 uncultured Rhodothermales bacterium
CGATAGCTTTGGATGTCCCCTCCACCCGCGTCAACGCCCCAGAAAGGAGTCGACATGCCCCGAATTATCATCCGTGCGAGCCTGTTCACCGCCGGCATCTTGCTGATCGCCGCGGCTTTCATCCCCAAAAATCTGACGGCGCAGGAGATTATCGGCCACGTGCCGGACGTGAGCGAGCATTTTCAGGATCTCGCTTCCACATATTTCGTCGGCGCCGAGCTCGTGTCCTTCGACGCCGCCTCGGGTGAGGGCATGATCCGGTGGGATCGCTACGAGAAGCAGCCAAGCCTGTCGTTTAATAAACTGGATGTCGGGCTCAGCCGCGCTCAGTCGACGGAATTCCCGGGCACCGAGTACGACCAGGATCCTGCACTTCCGTTCTCGATCGACTTCGTGAGTCCGCGCACGGTGCGGCTGCGGATGAACACGCGCCACGTGCCGATCGAGATGATGCGGAACGAGGAATCGCTGATGCTCGACGGGCCGGTATCGTCGGCCAGGGATGCCTGGCGGATGGACGATGACGGTGAGTCCATAACCTATACAAGCGACCATGCGCAGGTGCGGATCCAACGGAATCCGTGGCGGATGGAGTTTTACGACGCCGCGGGCCGCTTGCTCACGCAGACGCAATCGCTCGGTGAGCCGAGCTCCTACGCGCCGTACATCCCGTTCTCGTTCGTCCGGCGGGCGCGAGATCTCGGGCGCAGCACCGCGGCGACGTTCGAGCTCCAGCACGACGAGAAGATTTACGGCGGAGGCGAGACCACCACGCGCCTGAACAAGCGCGGTCAGAAAGTGGTGGCCTACACGCGCGACGGCATGGGCGTGATGACGCACGAGCAGTACAAGGCGGTGCCGTTCTTCATGAGCTCGAATGGTTATGGGATGTTCGCCCACACGAGTACGCCGGTGACGATGGACTTCGGGCACGACTTTGATTCCCACACAACGCTTTACACGGGCGACGAACTGCTCGATCTGTTCGTGTTCATGGGCGGGCCGAAGGACATCCTCGCCGAATACACGGCCGTCTCGGGCCGGAGCCCCGTGCCGCCGCTGTGGAGCTTCGGGCTCTGGATGAGCCGCATCACATACGACAACGAAGCGCAGGTGCGGCGCGTGGCGCAGCAACTCCGCGACTACCAGATCCCGACCGATGTGCTGCATCTCGACACCGGCTGGTTCGAGGTCGACTGGCGCAACGATTACTTGTTTGCCGAATCCCGCTTCGACGACCCCGCTCGCATGGTGGCGGATCTGCGCGATCAGGGTTTCAACATCAGCCTGTGGCAGCTCACCTACTTCACGAGCAAGAACCGCCTGTGGCAGGAAATCGTCGAGAACGGCTACCACGTCAAGAACGAAGGCGGCGTGTTGCCCTACGAAGACGCCATCCTCGATTTCAGCAATCCGGATGCCGTGGCCTGGTACGAGGGCAAGCTGCGCGGGCTGCTTGAAATGGGCGTGAGCGTAATCAAGGCCGACTTCGGCGAGGACGCCCCGCTGCACGGGCTGTATCACTCCGGCCGCACCGGCTGGTATGAGCACAACCTGTATCCCGTGCGCTACAACGACGTCGTATTCAATCTCACGCGCGAAGTCACCGGCGGCGGCGTCATCTGGGGACGCAGCGCCTGGGCCGGCAGCCAGCGCTATCCGCTGCACTGGGGTGGCGACGCCGAGAACACCGATGCCGCGATGGCGGCTTCGCTGCGCGCCGGCCTCTCGATGGGCGTTTCCGGCTTCACGTATTGGAGCCATGACATCGGCGGATTCGTCGACCCGGCGCCGCGCGAGCTTTATCGCCGCTGGACGCCGTTTGGCGCGCTGACCTCACACACCCGCACGCATGGCGCGCCGCCGCGTGAGCCGTGGGAATACGACGAGGAGCTCGTGGTCGACTTCCGCAACGCGATGAACCTGCGCTACAGCCTGATGCCGTACATCTATGGGCAGTCGGTCGATGCATCGAACCGCGGCCTGCCGATGATGCGCGCGCTATTTATTGAGTACCCGGATGACCCGACGTCGTGGCTGATCGAGGATCAGTACCTCTTTGGGTCGGACCTGCTGGTTGCGCCGCTTTTCTCGGAAGACGAAACCCGGCCGGTATATCTGCCGCCCGGCGAGTGGATCGACTACCAGACCGGCGATTCCTACGACGGCGCGCGCTGGCATGAGATCACGGCGGGCGAGATCCCGATCATTCTCCTTGTGCGCGGCGGCGCGGCGATCCCGCATGTGGCCGTGGCACAGCATACGGGCAAGATCGACTGGTCGAACGTCGAGCTACGGGTGTTTGGGGATGAAGGCTCCGCTGCGGCGCTCATCGCACTGCCCGAAGAAGACGTTCATCCGCTGACCTTGCAGCGCGACGGAAGCACCTATCGCCTCGGTGA
>CAZRTY010000344.1:0-2395 GCA_964603055.1 uncultured Rhodothermales bacterium
GCGGTGTGATGTTAGGCGGAAGAGCGCGTAAGCTACGGAAGCCGTACCGCAAGTCATCAGAGGGCGCGCTATAACCCGGGTACTCATCGGAACTCGTACTCCGATGCCACAGTCACGCGCCCGCTCGACGTGGCACTGCATCCGGCCGTAGGTTCGCGCGTACGTCCCTTTTCTCGCGCTTCTTTTCGTCTTTCATGCAGACATTATCCTCCCTCTGGACATGGCTCGCAACGATCGTCCTCATCGTTGTGTGGCTGCCGCTTCTGGCGATTATTCGGCTCTTCGATCGTGACCCTGCGAGGTATACGACAGGACGGTGGTTCCGACGCCTCGGCTCAACGATGACGCGCGTAAACCCCGCCTGGGCCATCCGTGTCGATGGCGAGATGCCGGCCGATCCGCGGAATCCTTACGTCGTCATCGGCAATCATCAGTCGTTTGCTGACATCCCGGTCATCAGCCGCTTGCCGTGGGAGATGAAGTGGGTGGCGAAGGCGGAGTTGTTCTCGGTGCCGTTCGTGGGGTGGCTCATGAAGATGGCGGGAGACATCCCGGTGAAACGTGGCGACCGCCGGAGTGGCGCTGTGGTGTTGTCAACCGCGCGGAAGTACCTGCGCGATCGGTGCTCGGTGATGTTCTTCCCCGAGGGCACGCGCTCGCGCGACGGCCGGGTGCTTGCCTTTAATGACGGCGCCTTCCGCCTCGCCATTAAGGAGCAGGTGCCGATTCTCCCCATCGCCATCGACGGCACAATGAACGCCCTCCGTAAGCACGATTGGCGCTTCGGTCGGGCCGACCAGATCCACCTGAAGGTCCTTCCACCCGTTCCGACGGTCGGCCTAACGGGCGCAGACGCGCCGGAACTCCGCGACCACGTCCGAGCGCTCATCCGAGATCAAATCGCTGAATGGCGCGGCGTCTCTCCCAATGAAGTCGACGGGCGGCGCGATACTATCGGCGCCTCATCCTGATCTCGACGCCATCCCCTACTCAATCCTGACTGTATGCCGGCCATCAACCGCCTCGACACCAGCACCTTCACGTCCCTTCTCAGTGATCCGTCGGCTGTCATCGTCGACGCCCGCCCGATCGCTGCCTTCAACGGTTGGCGGCTCCGTGGTGAGGCACGCGGCGGGCACGTCCCGTCGGCTCGATGCCTGCCGGTCACATGGTCTCGCTACATGGACTGGGTTGAGGCACTCGACGAAAAGGGAATCCACCGAGATCGCCACATCGTGGTCTACGGCTATGGCGAGGAAGACGCCGGCGAGCTTGCGCGCCGATTGAGCGAAATCGGATTTGAGCAGGTCTCGCTCTACCTGAATTTTATTGAGGACTGGGCGGAAGACGACTCTCGCCCACTTGAGCGGCTCGCGCGATTTTCCCAGTTAGTGCATGCCCATTGGCTGAGCGATCTACTTGGAGGCCGGCGGCCCGATGAGCACGACAGACGCGACCACGTTCTCTGCCACGTCCATTTCGATAACTACGATGACTATCGGAAAGGGCACATCCCCGGTGCCATCGCGCTCGACACGCTGCTGCTGGAAGACGATACAACGTGGAACCGGCGCACGCCCGAAGAACTGCGGGAGAATCTGACGCGCCTCGGCATTCGAGCGGATAAGACCGTCGTGGTTTACGGCCGGTTTTCGCATCCGCGGTACGAGGATGAGCACCCGGGGCGGCAGGCGGGACAGCTCGGTGCCATGAGAGCAGCAGCGATTCTGCTTTATGCGGGAGTTGAAGACGTGCGGATCCTCAACGGTGGCATCACAGCCTGGAAGTCGGCGGGCCTGCCGATTGATACGGAGGTCGTCGAACCGGCGCCCGTGGACGACTTCGGTGCGGAAATCCCGGGCCGACCAGAGCTGTTTATTGACACCCCGGAGGCAATAGAATATCTGGCTGCGCCGGATGCGCTCCTCGTGAGTGTGCGAAGCTGGGCCGAGCACATCGGTGAGACGAGCGGCTATCACTATATCGAGCCGAAGGGCCGGATTCCCGGCGCCGTTTTCGGCAACGGGGGCAGCGACGCCTATCACATGGAGAACTACCGCAACTTCGACTTCACGATGCGGACGTACCCGGAGGTTGAAGCCGCATGGAGGTCGATCGGCGTGGTGCCTGAAAAACGCGCAGCTTTTTACTGCGGGACGGGATGGCGCGGCAGCGAAGCCTTTCTGAACGCATATCTGATGGGTTGGCCCCGCGTGTCGGTCTATGATGGGGGATGGATGGAGTGGAGCGCGGATCCCGACAATCCGACGGAGACGGGCATCCCCGGCGAAAACTCCACGCCTTAGTCCATAAACAGATATCCGATTGGAGTGAACCCGATGACCTCGTCTGGAACGCGCAGCTCAAAGGCTTCCCAGGGTGCTACCCCGTTCCG
>CAZRTY010000345.1:0-2382 GCA_964603055.1 uncultured Rhodothermales bacterium
TATCCCTCCGGCCACCATCCATCGAGGATCGAGAGGTTGAGCCCGCCGTGGACGGCGATCTTCTGCCCACTCGTGCCGCTGGCCTCCATCGGCCGGCGTGGGTTGTTGAGCCATACATCGCAGCCTGACATCAGCATGCGGCCGACTTCCATATTGTAGTCTTCGAGGAAAACCACCTTGCCGCGGAATCCTTCGCTGCGCGCGAGGTTGAGGATGTGGCGGATGAAGTCTTTCCCACCCTCATCATCCGGATGGGCTTTTCCAGCGAATATGATCTGAAGCGGTTTGTCTTCGGAGGCGAACAATTTCCGCACACGCTCGACATCGCGGAAGATGAGCGGAGCACGCTTGTATGTGGCAAAGCGCCGGGCAAATCCAATCGTCAGCGCCTCCGGATCGAGCTGGACTTCCTGAGCCACGGTCTGCTTCGGTAGGCGCTCGTTCACATAGGAGACGAGTACACCTCGTAGCGACTGGCGCAGCGCCCACAGATCGGCCGCGGGCAGATCGGCAACCTGCTTCCAGAACTCCGGCCCAAAACGATTCTCCAGCCAGTTGCCCACGCGCTCATTGAAGAACGCGCGTGATAGCGGCGCCGTCCAGGTCGGCAGGTGGATGCCGTTTGTGATCGATCCGATCGGTACGTCATCCAGCGGGAGGTCGGGGTACATATCCTTCCACTGTCCGCGCGCCACCTCTCCGTTGAGCTTCGACACGCCGTTGGCTACGCGGGCTGTCTTCAACCCGAGCACCGTCATCGTGAACCACTCGCCGTGATCGTCCGGATTCACGCGGCCGAGGCCCATGAGCTGCTGATCGGTCAGCGAGAGCTTGTCGCGGTATGGCCACATCACCTCGCCGAAGAGCTCCGGCTCAAAGCGGTCGTGGCCGGCCATCACAGGCGTATGGGTGGTAAAGACGCACTGTTCGCGCACGCGGTCGACGGCATCCTCAAACGAGACGCCATCGAGTTGGAGCTCACGGATGAGCTCCAGCGAAAGAAACGCGCAGTGGCCTTCATTCATGTGATAGACATCGGTCTCGATGCCGAGCGCACGCAGCAGGCGCACGCCGCCAATCCCCAGGATCACCTCCTGCCGGATCCGTACCGGGCGCCCGCCCTGGTAAAGTCGCCGCGTTAATCCCCGCAAATGATCGGCGTTCTGGTCATGATCGCTGTCGAGGAAATACATCGTCGTCCGGCCGACGTCGAGCCGCCATGCCTGCAGCTTGAGCGTGTCATGGCCAATCCGCACAGGGACGAGCAGCGGCTGTCCGTCCTCCTCTGTGACGAGCTCGAGCGGATGATCGTCGGTGTTCATCTGCAGGTATTCAGCATGCTGAGTGCCGTGCTCATCGAAGGTCTGCTTGAAGTAGCCGTCGCGAAGCAGCAAGCCAATGGCCGTAAAGGGGAGGCCGAGGTCAGATGCCGCCTTGGCATGATCGCCCGCCAGAACGCCGAGGCCGCCTGAGTACGAATGCAAGCTCTCATGAAGCCCGTATTCCATACAGAAGTAGCTCGTCCGCGGGGCGTCGGCCATGCGGGGCGGCGCATTCAAATATGATTGCAGTGCGTCGTAGACTTCGTCGATGTCGGCCGCCACCCGCGGGTCGTCAAGCTGTTCGTCCTTGATATGACGTAACGTGACCCACGGATTGCTCTCGCTCGCTGTGAAGGCCTCCGGCGCCAGCCTTCGGAAAATGTCAAGTGCTTCGGGATTCCAGCTCCACCAGAAATTGCGGGCGATGGAGGTCAACTTTTGGCGATTCGTCATCTATCTTCGAAAATCGGTTAATGGGACGCATTCACGAAGCGTTCCGTCGGCGGGCGTCACGTCCGCATCGACGCCGAGGATGCGCGAGGGATCCAATGATCGGCGGCTTCGGGCATAAATTGGCGCTGCCATCATCAGCCGATCGAAAAGCGGGCCAAAACCAGCGGGCTCACGCGCCTGTCATCTATCTCGAGGAGTAACATCCTGCTCGCGCTCGCCTTATAGCGGGAAAAGCGTCTCGGGTCTCCCCATCATCTTCGTTGTAAACGAATGATTACGATACGGCAGATACAGCAAATGCTGATGGATCACCTCGCCGAGGTCGGCGCGGAGCATCCTCGGCGCGAAGCGATCTGGATGATGGAGGCCGCTACCGGGCTCTCGCACGCGCAGTTAATCGCGCGTGATGATCAAGCGATGGATGAGGACGTGCGGACAAATTTGCAGCGGATGATCGACCGGCGGCGTAGTGGCGAACCGGTGCAATATGTGTTGGGAAGTACGCATTTCTTCGGGCTACCGTTTTATGTAGACCGACGTGTCCTCATCCCGCGGCCGGAAACCGAACTGCTGGTCGAACGCGCACTGGCTCTGGTGGATGAAGGCG
>CAZRTY010000346.1:0-2377 GCA_964603055.1 uncultured Rhodothermales bacterium
GTAGGACGGGCGGTCTTTTCAGGTACTGGTTGTTAGGTGATGTCTCGCAGAGGAGAGGACGCTTCCGTCCGCTGGATACTATTGGCGCTGTGGCTGCTCGTGTTCTCATCGAGCAGTCAGGTGATTGTCGTGGCGCCAATTCTGCCGCGCATCGGTGAGGAGCTGTCGGTACCGGTCGATCTGCAAGGGCTGCTTATCACGGCTTATGCGGTCTTCGTCGGACTCTCGGCGCTCATCACCGGCCCCGTATCCGACCGCATCGGCAGGCGGCGCATCCTGGTCTACGGTTCGGCGGCGATGGCCGTGGCGCTGGGGCTTCACGCGCTGGCGTTCAACTTTAGCTCATTGTTGTTCTTCCGCGCGCTGGCCGGCGTGGCCGGCGGGATGCTGAGCGGAGGCGCCGTCGCGTTCGTGGGCGATTATTTCCCCTACGAAAAGCGGGGCTGGGCCAACGGCTGGGTGATGAGCGGAATTGCGTTCGGGCAGATTCTCGGCGTTCCGATGGGGACGTTCCTCGCCGACATCATGGGCTTCCGGTGGGCGTTCATCATGTTCGCGGCCACGATGGGCGTAGCCGCTGCGGTCATCTGGTGGATACTGCCGCAGCCGAATGTCGAGTTCGACCGATCGCGGCTCGACCTCAAGACCACGCTCAGCCGCTACGGCGAGCTGTTTCGTCGCTCCGATACGGCCGCATCGTGTGCCGCCTACTTCTTTATGTTCTTCAGCATCGGCCTCTACATCACCTATCTGCCCACCTGGCTGGAGAATCGCCTGGCCGTCACCGGCACGGCCGTCGCCACCATGTTTCTGGTGGGCGGCGTGGCCAACGTCGTAACCGGCCCGATTGCCGGCCGCATGTCAGACACCATCGGCCGCAAGCCGCTCGTGGTGCTCTCCTGTACGGGCATGGGGGTCATCATGCTGCTGACGACACCGCTCGTGACATCCTTATTCGCCGCTTATGTGATGTTCGCAGCGGCAATGGTCACGGTGGGCATGCGGATTAGTCCGTTGCAGTCGCTCTTGACGGCGCTCGTGGCCGACAACAGGCGCGGCACGTTGATGAGCCTGGCGGTTGCGTGCGGCCAGGTTGGGATCGGCGTCGGGAGCTCGGTTGCCGGGCTGATCTATGCCCGCTACGGGTACTTCAGCAACACGGTCGTCGGCGCCATCGCGATTCTGTTGATGGCACTACTGGTGTACCGCGTGATTCCTGAACCGACGGAGGCGACGTCGTTGCAATGAGTTTTGAGTGGTGAGGGATGAGTATTGAGGGATGATGGTGTGCGGGCTGAGCAGCGTCTCAGCCCCAAGGATGCATCACACAGATCAGGGCGCGCGACATTGTTTCTCAACGGCCAACTGGGAGGCGGATCTGGGACGCAACATCGACGAATGGACCTCGTACCGTGACTCCGATTGCACCCGCGACGGCCCCGCCGACGACGAATTTTTTACAGCGCGCGGATAATAAAACGAAGCCCCAATCGGTTTACCGGTCGCTTGGCCGCCCGGAGCCGGCGTTCGTCTCGCACGCTGGTCCGGATTGACTCTCCTACTTCCGTAGTTCACCCCCTCATGTTCAGATCGCTCGTTCTTTTCGCCCTTACCGTCTTTCTGTCAATTCCCGCCACGGCCCAGCAATCTCCTGGAGGCGCACCACCGACGGCGATACGCGGCGTGGTGGTCGAAGCCGGTTCGCGTGCTCCGCTTGCCTCCGCTACGGTTGCCGTCTGGAGGGATGAGGAGGGTGTCTTGGCCACGGGAGCGGTGACCGACATCAACGGCCGGTTCAACATCGAAGGGCTCATGCCCGGCGATTACTACGTGGTCATCAGCTTTGTGGGATATGAGACGGAACGTGTTGAGGACGTCTCGCTGAGGCCGGGCAACTGGACGGCCGATCTGGGCTCTATCGCACTGACCGCGGAAGAGCTCGAGGTCGACGGCGTGGAAGTCACGGCCGAGCGCGACCTCGTGGAAATCGGCATCGACCGCACGACCTACAACGTGACGGATGACCCGGCGTCGGTGGGCGGCTCGGTAACGGACGTGCTGCAGAACATTCCCTCTGTTGAAGTCGACGTCGACGGCAACGTGAGCTTGCGCGGCAGCCAGAACGTGGCCGTCCACGTGAACGGGCGTCCTGTGCCGGTTACGGGCGATTTCCTGGCAACGTACCTTCAGCAGCTTCCGGCCGGCACCGTTGAGCGCGTGGAAGTGATCCCGAATCCCTCGGCACGCTACGACCCCGACGGGATGTCCGGCATCATCAACATCGTGATGCGTCAGGATGTCGAGCGCGGCCTCGGCGGCGGCATCAACATCGGCGCGGGCACGAACGACACCTACAACGCATCGGGCAACCTGTACT
>CAZRTY010000347.1:0-2359 GCA_964603055.1 uncultured Rhodothermales bacterium
TCCTCCTGAATAAAATGTGTGCCGAATGCAGATCTGCAAAAATAGCTTTTGCGTCTCATGGATACAATCATGGGCGATGAATGTTTCATGCGTGCGCGTCATCGATCCATCATCGTGAAGCTGATTTGTTATCCTGATCCTTCGACGCCTTGGGCGGTCTGATCCTTCCGGTCATATTTTTTAATCCTCATGAAGATTGTACTGGCGACGCGCAACGAAGGCAAGGTGAGAGAGATGCGGCGGCTGCTTTCCGGCCTGAATATCGAAGTTGTCTCGGCAGGTGAGTATGCAATACCCGAAGTCGTCGAAGACGCCGGCACGCTTGAGGGCAACGCGCTGAAGAAGGCGAAGGCGCTGCACGACGCGACGAGCTTGCCTGCACTGGCGGACGACACCGGGCTTGAAGTCGATGCGCTGAATGGGGCTCCCGGCGTCCACTCGGCCCGGTACGCAGGGCCGAACGCCGACGATGCGGCGAATCGCGCCCGGCTCGCCGAGGCCCTTCAGCACGAAACTAATCGCACGGCGCGTTTCCGTACCGTCCTCGCCTACGTTTCTGATGGCGATGAACATCTCTTCGAAGGCACGTGCGATGGCACCATCACACACGAGGAGCGAGGAGAAGACGGATTCGGTTATGACTCCGTTTTTATTCCGGAAGAGGACGACCGCACATTCGCGGAAATGCCCGCCGACCAGAAGAATGCCATTAGCCACCGGGCACGTGCGATGCGGGCGTTCGTTGACTGGTTTCGAAGTACAGATTCAACTGATTGAACGATGATCGCGTTAATCCAGCGTGTGAGCGAGGCCAGCGTCCAGGTAGACGGCGACACCACGGGCTCGATCGGCCGCGGTATTCTCATTCTGCTTGGCGTCCACCGGAATGACACCGAGCGAGAGCTCGAGTGGCTCGCCGGTAAGTGTGCCCGGCTGCGCATTTTCGAAGACGACGAGGGACGCATGAACCGCTCGGTGAAGGATGCGGATGGGGAGATCCTCGTTGTGTCTCAGTTCACGCTTTACGGCGATGCCCGCCGCGGCAATCGGCCGTCGTACATCGAGGCCGCGCCGCCTGAAATCGCTGAGCCGCTGTATGAGCAGTTCATCGAGCGGGTCGGACGCGAGGCAGGTGTCAAGGTCGAGCGAGGCGTCTTCGGCGCGATGATGGATGTCCGACTTGTCAATGATGGACCGGTGACGCTCTGGATTGAGCGGCCACCCGAAGCCGAGGAGGGGAAATGATGACCGCGCTCATTGTTGGATTGATGATGTCGATGCTGGCAACCGATCCCGGTCAAGATGGCGACCTGCTGCTCGTCCACAATGCGATCGTCTACACGGTTGATACCGACAGTCCGGTCGTCTCGGCGTTTGTCGTACAGAACGGACGGTTCGTTTTCGTTGGCGATGCGGACGTAGCGCTTGAACGATATCCTCACGCCAGGCAACTGGATGCCGGTGGCCGCACCATCATCCCAGGCCTGATCGATGCGCATGCGCATTTGATGGGATTGGGAATGAGCCTCCTGCAGGCTGACCTGATGGGCGCGGCGTCCGTCGACGAGATCATCCGTCGTCTACGCGAAGCAGAGCGCTCGCTGCCGGCTGACGCATGGCTCATCGGGCGCGGTTGGGATCAGAACCTGTGGTCGGATGATGGTTCGTTCCCATCCCGCCAAGATCTGGACGAGGCCTTTCCCGATCGGCCTGTCTGGCTCGTACGCGTCGACGGCCACGCCGGTTGGGCCAACACTGCGGCCCTGCGCGTGCCAGGGCTCGATGCCGTGCGCGGCGCCGCCGATCCGCATGGTGGCGTCATCATCCGAGACTCCTCGGGCGACCCGACGGGCATCTTCGTCGACCTCGCGATGACGCTCGTTGGCGAGCACGTTCACGAACCTACGTCGGATGAGCGTGAGATCGCGCTGCAACGAGCCCTCCGAGAAACCGCTCGATTCGGGCTCACGGGCGTCCATGAAGCCGGCACTTCTCTCGCCGACATTGAGCTGTATCGTCGAGCCATCGACGAAGGATGGTTTGACGTGCGGCTCTATGGGATGGTGGATGGTCGTGGTCGCGCGTTTGACGAGATTTGCAATACCGGTTTGATAAACGATCCATCGGATCGACTCACCGTCCGGTCCGTCAAGTTTTATATGGATGGCGCGCTCGGCAGCCGTGGAGCAGCGCTTCTGGAGGATTACGCCGACGGTCCGGGAAATCGTGGATTACTGCTTCAGGATCCTGACATCTTTGTTGAGGACGTGGCGCGCGCGATGAAGTGTGACATGCAAGTCAACGCGCACGCAATCGGCGATCGTGCAAATCGGCTTGTCCTGGATGCATACGAAGCCGC
>CAZRTY010000348.1:0-2358 GCA_964603055.1 uncultured Rhodothermales bacterium
TACAACGTCCTGCTTTCTGATCTCGGCCTTCGCTGGGATGCCGAGTGGTATCTGTCCCTCCATCATGAACTGCGCGTTGGCCTGCACGTCGTCGGCCATGACTTCCGCAGCGACCTGGGTGGGAGAGTGGTGAGATCGCCTTCGGCAACTGAGGAGGTCAACGAACATAGCCGCCAGCGCGCGCTCGAAGCGTCTCTCTACGTCCAGAACACGTGGCAGCCGTCGCAACAGTTGCGCATCCAACCTGGGCTGAGAGCGGGCTACTTCCACGGCGGTCGGTATTTCCATCTTACGCCACGGCTCGGCGTCCAGTACGCCTTCATCCCAGATCGGCTGATGATTCGCGCCGGTGGCGGCATCTACACGCAGTACATGCACCGGCTCCGCGATCGGCATTCCTACCTCTATGATCTCGTGTCGAGCCGCTGGATTCCTACGGACGAGAACGTCAGGCCATCTCGCAGCTACCACGCGACGGCCGGCGTGGAGGCACAGCCCGTACGAGGCCTCCGCGTCAGCGCCGACACGTACTGGTATGAGTCGCAAGATGTGCTGCTCCCTTTGGACGATTCGCAAGAGAAGGACGGCATCGTCGGGCCGGGCATCGACGTACCCGCCGTGCTGTCTCAGTTCGTTCCAGGTGAGGGCCGGTCCTACGGCGTCGAGCTCGTCAGCGAGTATGAGGTTGCGGGATGGAATTTCCTGCTCAGCTACGCAGGCAGCCGAGCGTTCAGCCGGACGGAGACGGAGGATGACTTTCGGCCGGGCCGTTTCGACGTGCCCCGCTCAATGCGAGGCCTCATTCGGCACGATTGGTCGAGCGTGTCGGCTACGCTGTCAGTAAACTCACGCAGCGGCTATCCGCACACCGTCCCGGTAGCTCGATACGAGCTTGGCGATCCTCTAGACCCTCCTCAGGATTATCTCTACCGGCCCATCATCAACAACGGCCGTCTTCCCGCTTACTATCACATCGATCTAAATTTCCGGTATCGCTTTGACTGGGCGGGAGCGAGGTGGACGACGTCTCTTCAGCTCTTCAACATCACCAATAACCGGAACGTGATTGGCCGCCAGTTCCTGCCGACGGACACCGGGGTTGAGATCCGCGACCGACGCGGCTTCCCGATCTTTCCGCTCTTCGAGATCGAGATGAGGATATGAGAAGAGCGTTTTTAATTATATCAGTCGCTCTCTTCGGTGTCTTGCTTGGGATCGCGGGCTGCAAGGCCGTCGAGCCCACGCAGGACGAAGACCTTGTCGTCGAGGCGTTCATCGAAGCGGGGCAGGCGCTTCCGCCGGTTGTAGTGCGTGCGTCGACCGACTTGCACGGTCGTGCCGCCGTTCAGCGAATGATCGACGACGCTTCGGTCGAGGCGGTACTGGGTGAGCAGCGAATCCCATATCGAAGTGACGGGGCGGGATTGTACCGACCTGCGCTCGGATTGGAGCCGTCAGTAGGCGATGAGATTGAGGTTATCGTGGACCGGGGAGACCACCGTGCGAGCGGGCGGACCGTCCTTCCACCGCTCATCACAATCGAGCGATTCGACGTTGCGGTGCCCGACGAGCCCGAAGAAGCCGTCCTTCTCGACTCCCTGAATCTCTCGCCGAATGGCTCAGCGAAAGGATTCCTGTATTTGATTCAGGTGGATATCTGGTGGCAGCCGGTCGACTGGCCGGATAGCCACGTTCGCGCGCAGCTCAAGACGGATACGGAGGTGGCAACACGCGTGATTGATCTCTTCCTGCGCTCGGATGAGATATTCGTTGAGGCCGAGGCTTCTGATGATGCCGACGGGCTCAAGCGATGGTCGGGCATCTACGGTGTACAAGTCGACTCGAAGGAAAGTCCGCTCCCCCGGCACCGACTGCGCATCAGCCTCCTCCGTGGTGGGGCCGACTACGCCAGGTTCGCCTGGAGCCGGACCGACCCTACCCGCCGGGAGCCGCAGGGGAATGTTACCGGCGGAATCGGGATCGTAGCGGGCGTGGCGGTTGATTCATTGTCGGTAGACGTGAGACCATGATGGAAGAACCGGACGCCAGAGAACTCATGCCCGGCCGGGTCACCCGCCTCGCGCGGCAGAAGAAGGATCCGTACCGTGTGTCGGTGTATATCGATGGTGCCTTTGCGTTTGGGATGCACCAGGACCTGATCCTCGAGTTTGAGATCGTCAAGGGCATCGAGCTGGATGTCGAGACGCAGCAACGCATCATCCGGAAGGATGAGGTGCATCGGGCGCGCAACCGAGCCATCGGCCTGTTGGCCTACCGTGCGCGGTCGTCAGCAGAATTGCGGCGCAGGTTACTGCGATACGACTACGCCGAGGAGTCTGTTGACCAGGCTATCGAGAA
>CAZRTY010000349.1:0-2346 GCA_964603055.1 uncultured Rhodothermales bacterium
ACCTTCCGCGACAAGCTGCCGGAGATCTTCCCCGACCGATATCGCAGCGACGGCAAATTCGAGGTGCCCAAGACACTGATTTTTGCTAAGACCGACAGCCACGCCGACGACATCATTCAGACCGTCCGTGAGGAGTTTGCTGAAGGCAACGCGTTCTGCAAAAAGGTTACCTACCGCGCCACCGAGGATCCAAAATCCGTGCTGGCACAGTTCCGAAACGACTACTATCCGCGCATCGCCGTGACGGTCGACATGATCGCCACCGGCACCGACGTGAGGCCGCTCGAGTGCCTGTTGTTCATGCGCGACGTCAAGAGCCGCAATTACTTCGAGCAGATGAAGGGCCGCGGCACGCGCACGCTGGACATGGACGATCTGCGGAAAGTGACGCCCACGGCGAAAAGCGCAAAAACCCATTATGTGATCGTGGATGCGATCGGCGTCACGAAATCGCTCAAGACGGCCAGCCGGCCGCTTATCAGGAAGCCGTCGATACCGCTGAAGGATCTTGCGATGGGCGTGATGATGGGCGCGCGCGATGAGGATACCGTAAGCTCGCTCGCGGGGCGTCTCGCGCGCCTGGACCGCCAACTCGACGCCGCCGATCAGGCGCGCATCTCGGATCTCACGGATGGCGTTGCGCTCAGAACGATCGTGGGCGATCTGACCTCCGCCATCGATGCGGACAATGTCGAGGCCCGGGCCATCGAGCTCTCAGGCCAGCCGCCCGCTACTGATCCCGGAGAGGACTTCCGTACGAAGGCTCAGGATGAACTCGTCGCACGTGCCGCCCGCGTCTTTACCGGCGAACTGGTGGAGTTGCTCGACAAGATCCGCCGCGAAAAGGAGCAGACGGTCGACCACGACAACCTCGACAAGGTGATTCGTGCGGAATGGGACGCCGACGCCGAACTGAAAGCCCGCACACTCGTCGACGAGTTCGAGAAATACCTGCGCGAGCATCGCGACGAGATCGAGGCGCTGACGATCTTCTTCGATCAGCCCTACCGACGTCGCGAGCTTACGTACGACATGATCCGCCAGGTGATGGCGCGGCTGCGCACCGATCGGCCAAGCCTGGCACCACTACACGTGTGGAAGGCCTACAGCCACCTCGACGAGTACCGTGGAGAGCAGCCTTTGAATGAGCTGACGGCGCTGGTTTCACTGATCCGCCGCGCCTGCGGGATCGACGAGGAGCTCACCACCTACGACGACACCGTGCGGCGAAACTTCCAGGCGTGGGTCCTGAAACGCCACAGCGGCACAAGCGCCAAGTTCACTGAGCAGCAGATGGAATGGCTGCGGATGATCCGCGACCACGTGGCAAGCTCCTTCCACATTGAACGCGACGGACTCGACCTGCCGCCGTTCTCAAACCGTGGCGGACTCGGACGGATGTACCAGCTCTTCGGTAGCGAGATGGACCCGCTCATCGATGAACTGAATGAGGTACTGGCGGCGTGAGTGCGATCGCTGAAGAAGATCTCCCGATTAACTGGATTGCGACGACTATCGGTGAGGTTACTGAATTGAATCCACGGCTCGATAAGTCGAGAGTAGCCGACAATGTTCAAGTGACTTTTATACCGATGGCAGCGGTTGAGACGGAGAACGGTAGAGTAGACGTGAGCGCGACGCGCCCATTTCAAGAGGTGAAGAAAGGGTACACAGCCTTCCGGTCGGGAGATGTGTTGTTTGCTAAGATCACACCGTGCATGGAGAATGGGAAAATGGCGGTGGTGCCAAGAATGCCGGGAGATCTTGGAATGGGATCAACGGAGTTTCATGTTCTTCGACCGCACCCTGATGTCGACGCCACGTACCTATACTATTATGTATCGTCTCGAAGCTTTCGTGCCGAGGCCGAGCACAATATGACAGGTGCAGTCGGACAGCGGCGGGTTCCAGGCAGCTACCTTTCCGCTGCTGATCTCCGACTCCCACCCCTTGCCGAGCAGCGCCGCATCGTGGCGAAGATCGAAGAGCTGTTCTCCGAGCTCGATGCCGGCGTGGCGAGCCTGAAAGCGGCGCGTGAACAGTTGAAGGTCTACCGCCAATCGCTTCTCAAGCACGCCTTCGAAGGGAAGCTCACAGCCGCGTGGCGCGAGGAGAACCGGGAGAAGCTGGAGACCCCGGAGACACTACTTGAACGCATCCGCACCGAGCGCGAAAAACGATACCGCGATCAGATTGCGGAATGGGAAGACGACGTCGACGCGTGGGAGGCAAAAGGCAAGCGGGGACGAAAGCCGCGAAAGCCGCGAAAGCCGAAAGAGGTGGCGCCTTTGACGGACGAGGAGCTGCGTGAGCTACCGGAACTGCCACAGGGCTGGGGATGGGTGA
>CAZRTY010000350.1:0-2318 GCA_964603055.1 uncultured Rhodothermales bacterium
GATAGGAATCAAACTCCCTCAGGCTGCCGGACGTCGACGCCGGGTACGGCCATTGCTGCGAACTCGGGCGTCGTTGCGAGGAGTTCTTCGTACGTCCCCTGCGCCTTGAGTCGACCCTCGTCCAGATAGTACAGCGTGTCGCAGTTCTGAACCGTCGACAGGCGGTGCGCGATCATGATCATCGTGCGGCTGCCGCGGATGTTATCCAGGGCGTCAACGATGTGGCGCTCGGTCTGGTTGTCGAGCGCCGACGTCGCCTCGTCCATCACCAGAACCTGCGGCTTGTGATACAGCGCACGTGCGATGCCAACGCGCTGACGCTGTCCGCCTGACAGCCGCACGCCTCGTTCACCGACGATTGTATCCAGGCCGTCGGGAAGAGAATTGACCAGTTCCCGCAACTGAGCGGCATCGATCGCTTCCCAGACGAGGTCATCATCGATCTCACCATCGTCGAGGCCGAAAGCCACGTTCTTGCGGATCGTGTCGTCAGTCAGATAGATGGTCTGCGGGATGTAGCCAATCTTCCGCTGCCAGTTGGCGACGCGATCCTGAATGTCGACGCCGTCTACAAGAATCCGGCCCGACATCGGTTCGAGCAGGCCGAGAATGACATCTACGATCGTGGTCTTGCCGGCGCCTGACGGCCCGACGAAACCGACGGACGCATTTTTGGGAATCGACAGTGAGACATCGATCAGCGCCGACTCGGCCGAGCCGGGGTAGGAATAGCTGATGTTCTCCAGCCGGAGTTCGTGCTCGAAAGGCAGCGGCTTCGACAAACCCTCCGCCTGCTTGCGACGGAACTCCCTCTCTTTGGCCTCCAGGTCGCGGATATCGTCGTACACGACCGCTAGCGCACGCTCACCCCACTTCAGCGAGGCAAAGTTCGACGAGATCTTGGTGAACGAGGGCATCAGCCGAACAATGGCCACGGCAATCAGCGCCAACGTTGGGATGATGGTCTCCGTTGCGCGACCCTGTGCGACGAGCATGGCCGAAACGCCGAGCATGCCGAACACGGCTACAGTCTCGAGGAATAGCCTCGGAAGTGCCGATACAACAGCCTTGAACTGAGCGGCACGCGCTTTAAACCAGGTGCTTTCCTCGAAGACGTCGATGAAAAACTTCTCCCGTCCGAGGATCTTGGCGTCTTTGACGCCACCCAGTCCCTGATTGACCGCCTGGATCGAGACCTTACGGTGATGCTGTTCTTCCTTAGCATACCAGTCGATTTTCTTCTTCGTGGCCCTAAAGAACAGGTAGGTAACCGAGCCGAGGACGCCAAACGCAACGACCGTCACCATCGGCTCGACCACGAAAAGAAGCACAAAGATCATGATGAGTGTGATGAACTCCATGATCAGAACCAGCAGCGGCATCAGCGCACCGCTCGTGATGGCGCCTGCTTCGCTCTTCGTGTTGCGGAGCAGCTCGGACGTGTTGCGCTGCAAGTGGAAGGTATACCCCGTGTGGAGATACGCCCTGAAGAGCCGGTTAGACAGCGTAACCTGACGATTCGAGGTATAGCGCGCCTTGATGTAGGTCAGAAACCCGAGGTAGGCATTCTTGACCAGATACACCACGATGAGTCCGACGGCAGCCCAGAACAGCATGTCCTGGGTGGACTGCATGCCGAGCGCGTCATAAACGTACCGCACGTATTCGTTTTCCAGCAGCCGGTCCGGCATTGAGATCACGCCTACGAACGCCGGGATTGCGCCGACGCCGATCACCTCCATGAGCGCTCCGATGAACATGAGGCCAAACAGGATGAACCCGTTCCGCTTTTCTCTCGGGGTGAGGAGGTAGGCGAGTTTTTGTAGAACGTCTCTCATCAGATACTAAATGCTTTCGTACACCGCTGCCGGGGCGTCAGATTTTGCCGATGCCGCCGGCTCTTCATTGAACAGCCATTCGTCGAGCAGTTGATGCCAGCGCGACTTGAATGACTCAAAGGAAAAGTGAGACAGTTCCGGGGGCACCGTCCCGGCTCCGCGTTCAAGTGCCGCTGTGATGCCTCTAATTAGATCGGCCGGATCGTCGGGATCTACAACCTCGCCGAGCAATCCGTCCATAACGGCCTCACGGCTCGCGTCCAACTTGCTGGCGACAACCGGGATTCCAGATGCCAGCGCCTCAAGATAAACGATGCCAAAGCCTTCGCCGCGGCCGGGCATCGCAAATGCATCCGCCACGCGATAATGGTCCTGTTTCTCTTCTTCGGGGATGTATCCCGCAAAAATAACGCGGTCTTGCAGGCCAAGCTTTTGCGCTTTCGCCTCGAGACGCGGTCTGTCCTCCCCATCCCCACAAAT
>CAZRTY010000351.1:0-2314 GCA_964603055.1 uncultured Rhodothermales bacterium
TCGTGGGAGATTCCCGATGGCTTCGACTTTGACGCGGTGTCCAACATCACGATGGAGGCGCGCGAGAAGCTGACGAAGATCCGCCCGGATAACCTCGGCCAGGTGTCGCGAATCAGCGGGGTCTCACCGGCGGATGTATCTGTGTTGATGGTGATGTTGAAAAAGCTGGGTGGCCATCATTCGTCGGTTTCTCAACCCATTGAGGCATGACGATCCCCGAGGGTCTCGAGCTCGATTCGTCGGCGCTCGATCGACTTAAGCACTTTGCCGGAGAGCTCCGCAGCATGAACCGGCGGATCAACCTCGTCTCGCGTGAAGACGAGGATGCGATTCTGCGTCGCCACATCCCTCATTGCCTCGCGCTGGCCATGAAGTCGTTCTCCGATCGATCGGTTGTGGTGGACTGGGGAACGGGAGGCGGACTACCCTTGATTCCATTGGCGATTGTGTTTCCCGAAGTGAGCTTTATCGGCGTTGATGCCGTCGGTAAGAAGATACAAGCGGTGAGGACCTTCGCCCGGCGCCTGGGGCTCGATAACGTGGACGTCGTGCATAGCCGCGCCGAGGAGGTGGCACTCGAGGCGCCGTATTCTGTGTCTCGTGCGACCGCTCCGCTTGCGGACTTGTGGGCGTGGCATCGCCGCGTCGCGTCGACGCCGCAGCCTACGTCAGATGACGTCTGGGCCCACGGACTGGTCTGTCTCAAAGGGGGCGAGCTCGATCAGGAAATTGACGCGTTGCGGCAGCTCCAACCGGATATCGTGATTGAGCGGCTGCCGGTCGACGCATTACTGAGCGACCCCTACTTTGTCGAGAAGGAGATCGTATCGGCTTATATAATGCCCGAAGATGAGTAACCTCGAGCGCGCGCTTAATCGGACGGAACGCCTGTTCAATATCATTCTGCAGCTCCAAGGGCGCCCGAACATGACATCGCGCGACCTTGCTGAACACTTCGGTGTCAGCCGCAGGACGATATTCCGGGATCTGCGCGCGTTGTCAGAGTCGGGCGTGCCGCTCACCTATGCTGAGGGTGGTGGCTATGAGATTCTCGACGGCTACCAGCTTCCCCCGCTCATGCTAACGGCTCGGGAAGCCGCCACACTACTCATGGGCGCCGAGTTCATGAAGCTGCAGTCCGACCCGTCGCTCAGGAAGGACGCCGATCAGGTCGATCTTAAGATCCGCGAGGTGTTGCCGCGATCTATCGGCGATTATGTCGACCGGCTGAAACAGCGCACCGCCCTCGATCCTTACTGGATCCATGCGGCGGCCGATGAAGAGGAGGCGGAGGGCGGCGGGTGGTATGAGCTCAGCCGAGCGGTGGCGGAGCACTACGCCGTTATCATGGAATACCTGGTGATGAGCCGCGGCGAAGTCACGCGCCGGACGGTCCATCCATTGGCACTCGTGTATTACACCGATCACTGGAATCTCATCGCCTTTGATTTGCTGCGGAACGGGATCCGAAACTTCCGCCTCGATCACATCCTGACGATGCGGGTCTTGTCGGAACGCTTCGAGCCCCCCGCGGATTTCGATCTCCGCGCGTACCTCGAGGAGCGCGCTGCGCCCGACGACATGATCGACGTCAAGCTTCGGTTCTCAGCCACGGCCTACCGGCTCGCGCGAACTCGGATACCGGCCCGGGTTGTGGAAGAGATCGAAGATGGGAGCGAGGTCGAAGTGGCGTTCCAGATTGAGAGCCTGAAGTTCCTCGCCCGCTGGATGCTGAGCTTTGGAGGTGAGGTCCGCGTTGTCGAACCCGATGACCTGCGACGGCTCGTTCGTGAGGAAGCTAAGCGGATTCTCCAAGCGAACACGCAATAATCTGTTTCCCGAGCGTTTAGGAGCGGCGACACCCTGTCAGAGGGCCGCACAAGCGCTCTGGCGGCAGGTCGGCGCCGGCCATGCCGTACGTCGGGTGGCCCCGAGATCGCCCGTCCACGACCATTTATGAAGCCCGGTTTTCGGACGGCACGGTCTGCAAATCGCTGTTTTCGACGTCCACTTGTAGACGTTGCATGACCTCTATCGCCTCCTCCAGGTTATTCACTTCCTGGACGATCGCTCTCATCTTTTTACCCTTCTCATCTCGAAGCACGTATCGCTTCTCAATATCATTGAGTTGAGCGAGCCATGTGTAGAAGATGTGCTGGAAAAAGTACGGGTCTTCTTCATGGGATGGCGGGTAGAGAAACAGGCGCTCGTTCTTATAGAGGATTTTCCGGAGGCGCAGCGGTTGGCCGAGCAGTTTCAGCCGGGCGGCACGAAGCAACTGGTCGACCTGCTCCGGCACCGGGCCGAAGCGATC
>CAZRTY010000352.1:0-2309 GCA_964603055.1 uncultured Rhodothermales bacterium
CGGCGGTGCTTCTGGCGGAGTTTGCGCAGGGCTTTCTCCTTGATCTGGCGCACACGCTCGCGCGTGAGGCCGAAGCGCTGGCCGATTTCTTCGAGCGTCAGCGGGTGCTCGCGGCCGATGCCGAAGTAGAGGCGCGTGATCTCGGCCTCGCGTGGATGCAGCAGGCTGAGTGCCCGTTCGATGTCGATCTTGAGCGACTCGTCGAGCAGCGTCTCATCGGGCGGAATGTCGTCGTCATCGGGCAGGACGTCGAGCAGGCTGTTGTCGTCGTCCTCGTTGAACGGGGCATCCATCGAGAGATGGCGGCCGGTGTGCTGCATGGCTTCGCGCACCTTCTCGACGTCGATATCGAGCTCCTTGGCCAGCTCCTCGATGTTGGGTGCACGGTCGTGCTCCTGTGCGAGGCGGGCGCTGGTCTTGCGGATTTTCGAGATCGTGCCGATGCGGTTGAGCGGCAGGCGGACGACGCGGCTCTGCTCGGCGAGGGCCTGCAGAATAGCCTGGCGAATCCACCACACGGCGTAGGAAATAAACTTAAAGCCGCGGGTCTCATCGAAGCGCTGAGCGGCTTTGATGAGGCCGTAGTTGCCTTCGTTGATCAGGTCGGCAAGTGTCAGGCCCTGCCCCTGGTATTTCTTGGCGACCGAAACCACGAAGCGCAGGTTGGCGCGGGTCAGCTTGTGCAGGGCTTCTTGATCTCCCTGCTTGATCCGACGCGCCAGATCGACTTCTTCTTCGGGCTTGAGCAGCGGAATCTGACCGATCTCCTGGAGATACTGGTCGAGCATCCGTTGCTGGCGTGGGACGTACATAGGCCTGCGAGGCGTTTAGATTACTGTAGCGGTTGGGCTGGGTAGCGAAATGTTTTCTACCGGCGCGACAACGACATATCTTGGAGTCTTTACCGGCTTTGAGACGGTTTGCGTCGGGCGGCGTTCCTCCACGCGGGCCGCAACCTGTTGTTCCTGCTAATTTTCTATATACCCTCACGTTAGCAGACTCTCGTCCAAAGCCTGTGTTCGGCAGAGTCTCGTCGGCGGGGATGGACGCGCTTTAACGCGCGGTTAGCATCACGTCATTACGGATGAATCTTGCTTGTGGTTCGCTTTACCGATCTGCATGCGGGCAAGGCATCAGTCTCGCCGGACCTCATGCGGCTCGGTTTGCGCACCGATAGCCACAACGCGGTCCGCGATGGCTCGTTCCTCGCTCATCCGCGGCACTTTTGTCTGCCCGCTCACCCGGCCCTTCGTCTCTTTGAGCCACTCGTAAAACGTGCCCGGAGCCAGCGGTGTGATGACTGGAAACTCAAAGGCACGAGCTTCGCGGCGGATCTGATAGTGCCGGTTGACCTCTTGCAGGTATCGGTCGATCTCGGCTGCGAATAAATCGGGATCGCTGGGCTCGGCTTCAAACTCGATGAGCCATTCGTGACGAGGAAGACGCTCGCGCGCGGCGAAGATGGGCGCAAGGTGGAAATCGCGCACGCGCGCGCCCGTGGTTTTGCATGCCGCACGCACGGCGTCGCGGGCTTCTTCGCCGAACACGGCCTCGCCGTAGAGGTCGACCATCTCACTGGTGCGCCCGGCAACGAGTATGCGATGCGGGAAGGTGCTGGTGAAGCGGACGACATCGCCCACGCCGTAGGCCCAGAGTCCGCTGCAGGTGGATACGTACATGGCGTAGCGGACGTCCGGCTCGACGTCGGCCACGGTCAGGCGGGGCGGGTCGTCGTCGCCCAGGCGGTCCATCGGCACGAACTCGAAGAACACCCCGTTGTCGAGGTGCAACAGCATCGAGGGGTCGTCCAACTGATCCTGGAATGAGAAGAAGCCTTCTGAGGCACCGTAGGTCTCAAGAAACTGCATCTCAGGCAAGGCGATCGCTTCCTCGAGCAGCGTGTGGTACGATTTCAAGGCGACGCCTCCGGAGATGAAGACCCGCAAGTTGGGCCAGATCTCGCCGACGCTCGCGGCGGAGGCATTGTGACGACGGTTGTAGCGCTCGATGAGCGTCTGGAAGAAGGTGAGCCCCCAGGTGGGCGCCATCACGACGAGGCGGATGTCCATCTCCATCGACCGATCGGCGATAGCTTCGAGCTTTTGCTCCCAGTTTGGCAAGAAGGAGACTTCGTTCGGGATGGCCTGCAAGATCGATGAAAAGAACTTCGGCGCGTTCTCGGCCTGCAGTCCGCTAACTTCGCCAACCAGCGTTCCCGGGTACTCAGCGCTCTCTTCAATGCGCCCGGGGAGCGTAAGATGTTTGCCGAAGATGAACGAGGCATCGCCTGATTTGCGCAGGTAGTTCAA
>CAZRTY010000353.1:0-2300 GCA_964603055.1 uncultured Rhodothermales bacterium
ACCTTCTCCTACGATACGGGTGAGCGCTACCTGAGCGTAGACGGGTTGTTTTGAGTGGCGTATGCCTTAGACTCTTCTGAGAAGATTAACTAACGGCCTGAGTTACTACATCAGGAGTTAATAATGGAGGTCTAACTCAGACAAGAAAGTGAGGCCCGCCGTCTCGGCGCGTCGAAACAATCGGGGCGTATTCTGTTATGATGCTCATGGCACAGAGGATACCCTGATCCTTCGAATGGGCCTCACTTCCGTCATTCTTTCTTTGATGGTGTCGTTATCGACACCGTTGTGCGCGGCCCATCAGTCGATCATCGTTGATGCGCCGGCCGAGGCGGAAACGTGCTGCAGCTGGGGTTCTGCTTCCGCAAAGAGAATTACAATAGATGCGGACACGATTGCGTACCAGCGGGCTCGCCACTTCGAACTGGATGGCAGGCTAGACGATGCTATCCAGATTCTAAAAGGGGCGCTTGACAATGGCAGCGACCAGGACCCGGCTGTCGCCGATCTGTTCGTTGAACTCGTGTTCCGTCTACCTGCATACAGCTACTTTGATTACGGAGCGGCTGTATACATGCGATTACTGGAGCACATCGACGCCGATCATGTGCCGTTGGATGTCCGGCGGCGTATTCTCGGCGAACTCCTCCCGGTGCTGACACCTCCCGTTCACGTCGCTACCGCACTAACGCCTCAACACATCTACGCTGATTCCCTTCCGCGTGGAGTAGGACGCCAACTAGTGGCATTCTGGCGCGAGTCCGACCCTCTCCCAGCCTCAATCCGAAATGAGCGCTTGGTTGAGCATCTGACGCGCGTCGCGTACGTCAGGGAACGACTCGTCACTGAAAATGGCACAGTTGATGACCGCGCGGCAACCTACATCCGATATGGAGAACCGCTCCGGCGTACCGCCATCAAGCCTGAGTCAGGGTCGGTATTCAGTTCGCAGCGAATCTACCAGCGTCAAGATAAAACTGGCGTCGTGCCGGAATTGAGGGTCCCCGAAAACGAAATGTGGGTGTACTCGCGCATTGATGCAGGCATGCACTTCCTCTTTTTTCGCGATGAGGATACGCACGAATACAGGCTGGGGGGAGCGAGTGATCTGCTACCAAACTCCTGGGCGATGTCTCCCCGCCGAGTCAGCGACTTTCTCTATCTGGCTGAGACGCTGTATGAACAACTATCAGTTAATCATTCAGACTACGGGATGATTTACACCGATGTGGCAAACTTCAACATGTTACGGCGGTCGGGCCAGGTAGGAATCCTCCCGCAGTCGCCAAGGAGTTTTGCCTCGTCTGTACTTTCCGAAAGTCGAAGTCTCGATTACTACATCGAGCAAAACCTGAGAGAGAATGCACCGCCCATTTATTCTAATGTGCGTGAGAACACTGAGCAAATTCCAATCGACCTACGTGTCGCTCGGTTTTTAACTCAGGAGGGGGCCACCAGAATCGAGGCCTACTGGGGTACGGACGTTGCGGCACTTCGCCCAGATAAGATGACGAGGCGGGGCCTCCGTGATTGGGGCTTAGATCCGGCCGATCCGGATTTACATTATTTGATGGCGCTCACCGGCACAGCCTATAATGAAAACCACGAACCCTTAGAGCGAAACGATCGACATTACAGGCTTGGGCCATTCGACACATCCGAGGGTTTGTTGTCACCGTCCCCAGTGATCCTCGTAGAGATAGACGAGCCAACGAGACTTGCTTTACAGTGGGACCTTCATGTGCACGAGATTGGCGGCACGGTTGGACCCCTCATCAAGTATTATACGGACGAGGTCTATGAGCTGAGACCTTTGGAAGCTGGGCGCAACCAATTCGAAATGAGCGATATCCGACCGATGATATGGACTGACCCGCAGATCACGGACGACTTTAACAACAATACCCAGGTATATCCATTTCGTAAACTTGGATCGCATGCCCGGCTTGTACTTTATTTCGAAGTGTATAATGTCACGACCAGTGAAACCGGCGAGCATTGGTATACTGTCGAGTATCTCGTTTCTAGAGGCTCCGGCTCACGTTCGCGGGATGCGTCTGTAAAAAGTAGCTACCTTTCTCCGTTGTCAACCGACAAGAACTTCATTGTGGTGGAAATGGCTGATTGGAAGTTGAGAGGCGACGTCAGTATAATCCTGGAGGTCACTGACGAGGTGTCTGGCAGATCTGTTAGCCGAAGTATCGACTTTGAAGTTGTAGGCCTGGACTCGTCCGATTAAAACCTCATTGCTTGTAGTACGGATATTATGTTCAGACTTTCTCATGCCACGCCGTGGACTT
>CAZRTY010000354.1:0-2296 GCA_964603055.1 uncultured Rhodothermales bacterium
AGCACGTAGGAAATCGTGAACGTGCGGTCTTCATTGCGCGCGCGGTAATACCACCGGATGTCAACGCGCTTGTCGCGCTCGCGCACGCGATATGTGCCTTCATCGCCCGACGTGTTGAGCGCATATGGGATGCCATTTTCGCTGACCTCTATGTCTCGCACGACGTCGAATCCCGCGCGCGACAGGTTGTAGTCGGCCTCTGAAAACGACCCGTCGAAGCGGAACGTCCGGTGCTCCGTTATATGCACCGCGCCGTCCGATTGCACCACCGCCTCCACCACCACACGCGGAAAGGAGTAGTCTTTGCCGACGGCAACCGCCGTGGTGCAAAATGCAATGAGTAGAAGTGCGAACGTACAGCGGCGGAGCGGTCTGGGCATAGATTCGACGTCGGTTGGATATGGCTTATCCTTTACGGAGGATGCAGCGACGGGTTACGGACAATGTTCGTTTACCGCTTCCTGACGACGGTTTCGCGTGCCCAGAAGGCGAATGCCAGCGTCGTCACGACGAGGATAACCGCATTCACGCCAAAGGCCAGGTTGTAGCCCGAGATGTCGACAATCGCGCCGAGAAGTACGGGCCCAATGACGAGGCCGAGGTCGGATATCGAGCGATAGAGGCCCATGGCGGGGCCCATACGCGCGCGCGGCACGATATCCGTCGCATACGCGGCAGGAGCCGGGCCGCCGAGACCCGTGCCTACGCCCAGCAGGAATGCGTTGAGGAAGAACGCCTCGACGCTGCCGGTGACCATGAAGAGTACGATGGATACCGCGGTCAGCAGGCCGGATGGGACGATGACCGCCTTGCGGCCCAGCCTGTCGGCGAGGGTGCCGGCAAAGTAAAGCGCCACAAAGTTGCAGCCGGCGATGAGCGTAAAGGCGAGCCCGATTTGCGACTCCGACATCCCGAGGACGTTGTGGCCGAGGAGTGGCAGCAGCGTCATCTGTCCGCCTGAGCGCGTAAAGAAGATGCCGAGCGTGACCGCGCTGATCAGGATGAAGTTGCGGTTGCGGAGCATATCGCCCATGACCTGGCGCAACGTTGGCTCGGGCACCGCGGCAACGCCGGGCTTCGGCTCTTCAGGCGGCGGCGCGTCGGGGCGCGTTTCGGGGATGCGCAACAGCGCCCATATCGCCGCCAGGATGGTGAGCACGGCGAAGGCGAGAAACGGCGCCCGCACGCCGTAGGCATCGGCCAGGATGCCGCCGAATGCCGGTCCGGCACCCGCGCCCAGCAGCAGGCTGCCTTGATACATGCTCATCACACGGCCGCGGTTCTCGCGCGAGCTGATGTCTGCAACCGCGATCATTGCCGCCGTGGTAACGACGGCCGAGCCCGCGCCTTGCACCACACGCCAGACCAGGAGCTCAGCGAACGAGCCGGAGAACGCCAGGCCGAGCGCGCCGGCGGCGTTCAGCAGCGGGCCGAGTACAAGCATCCGCTTGCGGCCGAACTTGTCGGTCCACTGACCGGCGGGGATGTTGACGACGATGCGAGCGATGCCGAACACCATCACCAGCGAGCCCACGGCTGCTGCGCCTACGCCGAACGATTGCGCATAGAGCGGCAGGATCGGCGTGACGAGGCCGAGGCCCAGCATGATCAGGAAGACCTGGGCCGAGAGCAGCAGTATGATGCTGTTGACGGAAGGTGTGGGCTTCCGGCTCATAATCCTCGTGCCCGTACGATGCGCTCTATGAACTCGGCCGCTTCATCCGTCGAAATCTCGCGCGTGTTGATGACGAGGTCGTACAGGTCGGCGTCTGAGCTTTCGATGCAGTGCACCTGGCGGAGGAAATCATGCCGGTCGGCATCCACTTTCCGCAGACGTCGCTCGGCTTCATCGCGGTCGATACCGAGGCGCTGCATCGCCGCCTGGGTTCGCTGTTCGCGGGGGGCAATCAGACGAAGGTGCAGCGCATCCGGCCGATCGCGGAAGATGCACTGTGTGCCGTGACCAACGACGACGAGCGGCTCATGGTCGGCCATCTGCGTGAGGATCGACTCGGCCGCTTCGGGCACGCGCGCCGTCATGTACGTCTGCAGCGGCGGAATGGGCATCTCAGGGAAGGCATTCGAGGCAAAGGCCATCGCTCGCTCCCACGTGCTCAGGCCACGTTCCTCGTATTCGACGATGTCTTCCTCCGGACGGTCGAGCCGGCGGGCAACTTCGTTGATCAGCCGCCGGTCCATCACCTGCCAGCCAAGCCGTTGCCCGAGTGCGGCGGCGAGCGACGCTCCTCCGGCACCGAAGAGTCGTGATATGGTGATGATGCGGATCGGCATGGTG
>CAZRTY010000355.1:0-2290 GCA_964603055.1 uncultured Rhodothermales bacterium
GGTCCGGGTACAGATAGCGGGACGTACGATTACTTCATCCGCACCGTCACGGGTGTGGAGGGAGGGAGCCGGTCTGACTTTACCGCAAGTGAAGACGACAACGTGCTCGTTCAGGGGATTGCCGGCGACCCGGGATCGCTCGGGTTCTTTGGTTTTGCTTACTACGATAACAACCGCGACCGCCTCAACCTCATCGGGATTGATAGTGGGGAAGGATGCGTTGAGCCGTCGCTCGAAACCGTGCGCGATGGTGAGTATCAGCCGCTCTCGCGTCCTGAGTTCATCTACGTACGGGCCGACCGAGCCGATGACCCCGCTGTGGCCGAGTTCGTCCATTTTTATATCGAGAACGCCGCTACACTCGCGGCAGAAGTCGGCTACATCCCGCTTGATCCCGAGGCATATAACATTGCGCGGACAAACTTCGATGAGCGCGTGGAAGGAACCGTCTTCGGCGGTGAAGAGGCGCGCCCCGGCATGCGGGTTGTCGAAACACTTCGGGCGCATTATGGCTCGTCGACAGATGGCACCGACCGATAATCCCAAAGGAATTACGGAGCCTCGCAAATGACGTCGCCATCACATCCATCGACCGCAGCGGGTCTGTCGCCGGAGCGGGCGAGACGATCGCGGTTTCGCCCACCCCGGCGGCGGCGGCCGTACAAAAGCTGGCGCGAGCGACTGATTGAGGGTGTACTCGCCGCGTGTGCGCTGGTTACCGTACTCACGACAGTCGGCATCGCGGTCGTCCTGGTCGGTGAGTCAGTCGCCTTTTTCAGTGACGTGTCGATCCGTGAGTTTCTGACCGGTCGGCGATGGACGCCGCTCTTTGCCGACAAGAATTTCGGCGTCTTACCTCTCGTTTCGGGCACGCTCATGATTACTGCGATCGCGGCCGTCGTGGCGTTGCCTGTGGGACTGGCAAGCGCATTCTTCCTGTCGCAATATGCTTCGGAGCGGGCACGCAAGGTCCTTAAACCGGGGCTTGAGCTTCTGGCAGGCGTTCCCACGGTCGTTTACGGCTACTTCGCGTTGACCTTCGTCACGCCGCTCCTGCAGCATGTCATCCCCGGACTGCAGGTCTATAACGCACTCAGCGCGGGCATCGTCGTCGGCGTCATGATCGTTCCGATGGTGGCCTCGCTCAGTGAAGACGCACTACGTGCCGTACCATCCGGCCTCACGCAAGGGGCATACGCCCTGGGAGCTACAAGAATGGAGGTGGGGACGCAGATCCTGCTCCCGGCCGCCATCAGCGGCATCATCGCCAGCTTCATCCTCGCCATCAGCCGCGCAATCGGCGAGACCATGATCGTGACACTGGCGGCGGGCGCCACGCCAAAGCTGACGGCGAATCCGCTCGAGTCGGTCCAAACGATGACCTCATACATCGTGCAGGCTTCTCTTGGCGACACGCCTCAGGGGACGATCGAATTCAGGAGTCTGTTCGCCGTCGGTTTGCTGCTCTTCCTCTTGACGCTGGTCATGAACATGCTTGCGAACCTCGTCATCCGTAAGTACAAGGAGCAGTACTGATGGCACAGACACGTACAGCTGAGGAGCCTCGTTTCGCGCTACGCCTGGGTCGCCGGCGAGCAAAGGCGTTGATCGTTGCCGCGTCATGTACGCTCGCCACGGTATTCGCATTCCTCGTCCTCATCACGCTCCTGGTGGATGTCGTCATCAAGGGTGCGCCGTGGCTCAACATCGAGTTCTTGACCTCGTACCCGTCTCGCATCCCGGAGCGCGCCGGCATTTTATCTGCCATCGTCGGTTCGCTGTGGATGATGGTGTTGACGGCGCTGGTCGCGGTTCCTGTGGGGATAGGCGCCGCGGTCTATCTGGAGGAATACGCTCCTCGATCCTGGTACATGCGGTTCGTCCAGGTGAACATCGCAAACCTCGCCGGTGTACCGTCGGTGCTATATGGAATTCTCGGCCTGGCACTTTTCGTGAGGTTCTTCGCCCTCGAGCGCAGCCTTCTCTCTGGTGCGCTCACCATGAGCCTGCTCATCCTGCCGATCATCGTGATCAGCACACAGGAAGCAATTCGGAGTGTTCCGAGCGGGATCCGCGAGAGCGCCTACGCGCTCGGTGCCACAAGGTGGCAGGTCACGTACGCGCACGTCCTCCCGCTTGCCGCACCCGGTATCATGACCGGCGTCATCCTGTCGCTGAGCCGCGCGCTCGGCGAAACCGCGCCGCTCATCATGATAGGCGCGCTAACATTTGTCGCGTTCCTGCCGGAGAACGTGATGGATCCCTTTACCGTACTGCCCATCCAGATATT
>CAZRTY010000356.1:0-2289 GCA_964603055.1 uncultured Rhodothermales bacterium
TGAAAATAATGGAGCGCGCAAGATACACGTGGCGCCGAGGTAGACAAAGTCATCAGTTACTCGACTGAATCGGTTCAGGCTCGACCATGAGCACCTCCTCTCGTTCGACGACAACCGCGCCGGGCAACGCCCCTTTCGGCTTCCTGACGAATTTTCGCTCGGTCAGCATCACCGGAACGAGGTTGCTGCCCTTGGCCTTGCTAAACCATGCAGCGAGCGATGCCGCCCGCTCGACAACCTCGCGTGGTACCACCTCATCTCGATTTCGTCGGATGATCACGTGAGAGCCTGCCGTGCCGCGTGCATGCAGCCAGAGGTCGTGCTTGTTCGCGATGCCGAATGTCAGGCGGTCATTGAGGCGGGCATTGCGGCCAATGAGAATGTCGAAGCCACGGAAGCTGACGAGGCGAAAGGGTATTGCCTCGGGCGATGCTTCGCGCTGCGACGCGACGTGTGCCACCACCTCTCGGTGACGCTCTTCGGCTGCGCGCAATTCTTTGAGCGAGGACACCTCCGTGACATCGTTGAGCGCCGCCTCAAACTGCTCGCGCCGGCTCAGCGCTGCGTCGAGCCGTGCCTCGGAGGCTTCGCGCGCTCGCCGCGTGGTGCGTGCGCGGTCATAATATCGCTCCGCGTTTTCAATCACGGATAGCCTGTTGTCGAGCGGGATGTCGACCATCCCTCCATCAAATAAATCGGCCACGGTAACCTGCTCGACGTCAGGCGATGCCTCCGGGCGGTGTGCCATCAGCAGGTGCCCGTACCGCTCGTACAGATCGGCGCGCGACGGGGAGGACATCTCCTCAACCATGCGTTCAACGCTGCGCGCGGCCGCTTCCGCCTCTCGTCGCAGTCCACGCAGGAGCGGGCCGTGATCCGCTTCAAACGCCCTGCGCGCGAGTGCGGCGCGGACCGCCATCCGAACGCCTTCTGTGGTGTTGCCGACGGACCGCCTCTCGAACGTGCTGCCGAGGTGCTGTAGTTCGATCAGCGAAAAGTGGCGCACCCACGTCTCGTCATAGTACAGATGAGGCGACGGCGTATCCAGCTCGGCACGTACCGCGAGCGCTGACTCGTAAAGGATTTTAATTGAGGTGGGATCGAACTCGTCGTCTGGGTCAATTTCCGCGAGATGACATATTTCGTGGGCCAGTAGATCATCAATAAGCGGGACTACACGCCGAATGCGCCGCGCACTCTTCCCTCGCGCTGCAGTCATCGCCCGTTCAAATTCATCGCCGGATTCGGGGATGTCGCTTGCGGCGACGGCCCTCGGAGCAACACTCCCGATAAGCGCATTCTCGTTGCGGAGTGCACGCGTCACGTTGCCTTCCGCATCCACTACGAGCACGTTTGCGCGCGGTCCGAACGGAAGGATCAGAAGCTCTACATCCCCAAAATTAAATTGGATGAGGCGATCTCGCTCGGCGATGTGGAGTCCGATAAGCGTCCGGTCGAAGATCTCCTCAAAGAGCGTGACGACGTTTCGCTTTGGGCGGTTATATCCGTCATGCCGGAAGACGTACAGGGGATTTCCCGTCGTGCCGGCGACGACGGTCGCCTCGGATTCGCCCGTGTAGAAGGTGAGCGATACCTCACCGCGATGATGCGAGAATGCGTCTCCAAGGCGGGATCCGACGAGGTCCTGCCACTCGTCGACGAGCGCACGCAAGGTGAAATAATTTGTGATCATCACGGGCGAGAGAACGCGCAGGCGCTATCCCTCAGCTTGTTGCCTTCTTGCGTTTAGCGGATGTCCCGGAGCGGCGAGCCGCTTGCGCCCGGCGTTCGGCGAGCTCCGACAACACCCAGATGGCCACCCATGCGCCGGCCGCCCAGTACCATGCGTCGATGAGAAGGAGCAAGACGCTAGCGCCGTAAATCGTGTGCAGCAGCCAATCCGGCGGGGCTTCCTTCGCCGAACGAATGGCTCCAGCGCCGACGCCTCCAGCGTATGCAAGGATCTTCAGAAGCAGCATGAGCGGCGTGTAAACCGCCACCGCCCACCATGCCGCCGTCACATCCAGCACGGTGGCAAGGAAGATGACCGCAAGCACGATGAGATCAATGATCACATGTCGAAGGGCGTTCATTGTGTCTGGCTGCTGAGCGATTTGGCGCGTTGATTATCCGCAAGCGGCAGATCGAGCTGCACGGGAGCAAGTGGGAATGATACGCTGAACCTACTTCCCTCCCCTTTTCTGCTCTGGACTTCGATGGCGCCGTTCATAAGTAGAACGAGCCGCCGCGTGATGGCAAGCCCAAGGCCTGCTCCTTCGTGACTGCGGG
>CAZRTY010000357.1:0-2289 GCA_964603055.1 uncultured Rhodothermales bacterium
ACTGAATACCGGGAGGGAATAACTGATACGGAGCGACCGGTCATCGGGGCCGACGGTGAGCGGTCTATCGAGGCTCCCGTATCCTCCAAACAGCAACGAATCTCCGTTTACGTGCGCCACGCGGCGGATGACCACACTGCTTGCCCGGTGCGGCTCGGCTTCGGTAGTCCGATCAATGCGAAGCACACCTCCTTCCGTGCCTATCCATACGGCATTGCCCGGTGCATCGGCATAGACGTGGAACAGGCCGGATTCGGGCAACTGCCGGAAAACGTCCATCGGCAGATACGTTTCGGAGGCGGCATCGTATCGGAGTCGTCCGGCATGTGTCTGATTCGAAAGCCAGATACTTCCCTCGTCGTCTTCTGTGAGGAGGAAGACTTCTCCTTCGGGATATTCGAGGGCATCGATCAACACCGTGTCTCGGACAAAAGGCGTCTCAGCATCTCCCGTGTACGTCAAGATTCCCTTTTGGGAATGGAACATCAAACGATCTGCAATCGGTGAGACGTACACCCACCCTCCCCACAGCTCTTTTGCCGCACCGAAGTGCTTGACGTCGTTTGCACCGTCATCAGGAGACCACAGATACACACCGTCCGACACGGTCGTCACCCACAGGCGGCCGTCATCTTCTTCGTACATCGACAGCGCCCAGGGAGGGAGTCCTTCGATCGGCCCCTCCGTGATCCAGCCGTCTCGCTCACGAACGATTCGGAAGAGGCCATCCCGACTACCAGCAAAAACGACGTTCGAATCGCGCCGCGACGGATAGAGCATCCGCGTATTCTGCACATTAACATGGCTGATTCCCTCGTCACGGACGTCGTAGACACCGCCTTCGCACGCTACAAGTAGAGATGGTGGCAATGAGTGTACAGAAAAACACTGCCCAGCTTCGCCGCCGAGGACCGACTCAAATTGCCTCTTCCTGGCGTCCAGACGAAGGACACCGGTAGATGCAGCTACATGTATCTGATCTTGATGTCGATTGATGGCGGCCACCAAGCCGTCCACACCGGACGACTCGTCGAAGTAGGTATACTCTGCTGAAAAATCGACGCGGGCGATGCCTCGGTTGAGCGCGACCCAGAGTCCGCGCTGCGCGTCTTCGAACGCGAACCACGTCTGACTGTCGGCCATACCCGAGGCTTCATTCAGCACTCGATCGAGCCGGCCGTCGCGGTTGATGATGAATACGCCGGACGCACGCGTGGCGATCGCAAACCGACCGTCACTTAGCACGGCGCCATGATAAACGCGCCCACGTTTTAGTTCGGCATCGACTTCCGTCGAGAAGGGCTCGAGACTGAGACCGTCGAAGCGCTGGAGTCCGCTATCACGTGTGATCAAGACAACGTTATCTCCATCCTGTAGTGCCTCGTAGACGATGTCATCCACGAAGGCGTCGGAGACGGGAGATGGAATCAGTACATCGTCTTCCATCCGCATCAAGCCGCGGCCAGGCTCCACCACATGGAAGGCGTCGTCAAACTCGAACCCCAGCGCAAAAGACGTCTCCGGCGTCCAACTCTTCAGCGAGTCGTTATCCCACCGGAAGAGTCGCTCACGAGACGAAAAGTAAACGCCTTCGTCGGTCGGCACGATTCGCCACACTTCCATGAACCCCCGATCCTCGGGTGCGATGTGATCGGTGAGCGAGAAGTAAGCCGTTGAATACGTGCTGTCGGCATCCAGGTAGCCGAGCTCGCCACTTCCACCCACATAAACTCGACCGTCATGGCCCACGGCTAACGATCGTACCGCCGCCGGGACGTCCGTATAGATGAGTCTCCACGACACGCCGTCGAACTCGAGTACGCCGTTTCCATTCGCGACGTAAATCAGCCCATTCGGCGCCTGTGCGATCGCCCAGTTCTGTGAGTGCGCCCGGTAATCCCGCGTCCCGAAATTCCTCGTCGGAAGATTGCCCTCCTCCGACATTCCGTGACTACTGTGCTGCGCGGACGCCCACCCAGGTGCAATGAAAGACGCGACGATAAAGACGAATAGCCAGAGAGCGTGGATCGTCCCGGAGCTCGCGAAATATGTGCTGGGCGTGCGACTTCGATTCATCAGCGGTGATAAAGGCGGTCCCGCATCGTCGTCCACCCTGCCTGATCCTCTGCGCACCGATGCACCTCAAAAGTCTGATCAGGAGTGTATCGGCGGTAACTGCCGAAACTCGAGCTGTCAGCATGAACTGGCGATGAATGCGCCCCGGCTCTCACGCGACTGGCCGGCGCCTCAGTCGATGCCGAGCTCAAAGCGTTCGCGAAGCTGCTGCAC
>CAZRTY010000358.1:0-2283 GCA_964603055.1 uncultured Rhodothermales bacterium
TTCGTGCATGGAGCGGGTTGATGACATTGACGTGCGCATCCTTCAACTGCTGCAAGGCAGCGGTCGGATGAAGCGCAGCGAGATCGCAGAAGACGTGGGGATGTCCATCCCGTCCGTCAGCGATCGCATGAGAAAGCTGGAAGAGCGTGGCGTGATCACGGGATATTGTGCCGTGGTCGACGCGAAACGTCTCCGCTTCGACATCACGGCGTTCATCCGTGTATCGATTGAGCGGTCAGATCACTACGGTGATTTCGTCGAACAGGCGATGTCGTTGCCTGAAGTGCTCGAGGCGCACTCGATCACGGGTGACGGCTCGCACATCCTGAAGATTCGCACCCGCGACACCACGTCCCTCGAAAAGCTGCTCTCGCAAGTTCAGGCGCTGCCCGGCGTGAGCGGTACATCCACGAGCATCGTGCTGAGCACATTCAAGGAATCACTCACCGTTCCCGTCGAGCCGGTTACCCTCCACGGCGGCACCTGACGCCTATTTTTTCGGCTCCAACCACATCCTACAATGAACAGCCACGTGCAGACGCAGTACAGCCTTCTCGCCGCCACCAAGTTCAACGGGTCATCGAAATCTGCTTTCGAGCCGATGAACATCGAACGCATCTTTGGTGAGAACACCTTCGGCCTCGAGCAGATGAAGAGCCGGCTGCCGAAGAATATCTTTCGCAGCTTGCTCGCAACGATCGAAAAGGGGCGTCCGCTCGACATGACGATCGCCGATGCCGTTGCGATGGCCATGAAAGAGTGGGCCGTCGATAAAGGCGCGACGCATTTCACGCACTGGTTCCAGCCGCTGACGGGCTACACGGCCGAAAAGCACGACTCCTTCATCACGCCGAATAAAGGCGGCGGGGCTATTGTTGAGTTCTCGGGCCGCGACTTGATCCAGGGCGAGCCGGACGCATCGAGCTTCCCCTCGGGTGGCCTGCGCGTGACGTTCGAAGCGCGCGGATACACGGCGTGGGACCCCACGTCTCCGGCGTTCATCATCGAGAACCCGAACGGCAAGTATCTGGCGATCCCGACGGGCTTTGCGTCGTGGGCCGGCGAGGCGCTTGACCATAAGATCCCGCTGCTTCGTTCGTTGAATGCGCTTGAGAAGCAGGCACTGCGCGTGCTCCGCCTCCTCGGCGATGAAGCCGCACAGCGCGTGTATGTGACGGTGGGCGCCGAGCAGGAGTATTTTCTGGTGGATGAGGAGTTCTACTACCGGCGTCCGGATCTCGAGGTCTGCGGGCGCACGCTGATTGGTTCGAAGCCGCCGCGCGGACAGGAGCTGAGCGATCATTATTTCGGCAGCATCCCCGACCGCGTGCTGGCTTACATGCTTGAGGTCGAGCGGGAGCTGTACCGCCTCGGCGTGCCGATCAAGACGCGTCACAACGAGGTCGCACCCAGCCAGTACGAGGTGGCGCCGATCTTCGAAACCGCCAACATCTCGGCCGACCATCAGCAGCTCGTCATGCTGACGCTGCGGAAGGTAGCCCGGAAGTACGGCCTCGTCTGCCTGATGCACGAGAAGCCATTCGCCGGCATCAACGGCTCGGGCAAGCACAACAACTGGTCGATGACCACGGATACGGGCGAGAACTTGCTCGACCCGGGAGAGACGCCGCACGAGAACATCGTCTTCCTGTTCTTCTGCGCCGCCGTGCTCCGTGCCGTGCATCGGCATCAGGATCTGCTGCGCGCGTCTGTTGCGTCGGCAGGGAACGACCACCGGTTAGGCGCTTCCGAAGCACCGCCCGCCATCATGTCTGTCTTCCTCGGCCAGCAGCTCTCCGATGTTTTCGATCGGCTAAAGGCAGGCTCCAAAGGCAAGTCGGCCAAATCGGGACTGCTTGGGCTCGGCGTCGACACGCTGCCGACGCTTCCGCGCCATGCCGGTGACCGCAACCGCACGAGTCCGTTTGCCTTTACGGGCAACAAGTTCGAATTCCGGGCAGTGGGATCATCGCAGTCGATCACGTTCCCGAACGTCGTGCTTAACACAATCGTGGCCGAAGCGCTCGACGAGATGGGTGCGATGCTCGAGGAGAAGCTCGGCGATAGCGACGGGACTTCGCACGACCAGGCCGTTGCGGATGTCATTGCGAGCGTGCTGACCGAGTCGGAGGCCATCGTGTTCAACGGCGACGGCTATGCCGAGGCATGGCACGAAGAGGCCGCGCGCCGCGGTCTGCTCAACCTGCCGAGCACGCTCGACGCGCTAGAACTGCTGCCGCAGGAGAAAAACGTGGCCTTGTTCAGCAAGTACGGCGTACTGAG
>CAZRTY010000359.1:0-2281 GCA_964603055.1 uncultured Rhodothermales bacterium
TAAATGAGCCGCGGCATGAGTTAATTGCCACTGCACCGGAAGCGCTTCCGGTCATAATCTGTCAGACATCCTTTTCATAGCACCATGGCCGAACCAATTCTCGAAACCAGAACCACGACATCGCCCGCAGATGAGGATTTCCTACCCATCAACGGGACGGATTACATCGAGTTTTATGTGGGGAATGCGAAGCAAGCAGCACATTTTTATGCGTCGGCGTTCGGATTCTCCATCGAAGGATATCGCGGGCCGGAGACCGGCGTGCGAGATCGAGCGAGCTATGTGCTTCGGCAGGAGAAGATCCGCCTGGTGCTGACGGCACCGCTGGGGCCTGAAGGGCCGATTGCGCGGCATATTCTGCGCCACGGAGACGGCGTGCGCGACGTCGCGATGTGGGTTGACGACGCTCGGGCGGCGTTTGCCGAGACCACGAAGCGCGGCGCGGTGCCCGTGCGCGAGCCGCAGGTTCTTAGCGATGACAATGGGGAGGTTGTGATCGCGGCGATTGGCACTTACGGTGAGACCATCCACACGTTCGTTGAGCGGCGCAATTACAACGGCTTCTTCCTGCCGGGATTCGAGCGCATGGAGAACCCGCACTGGCGGGCCGAGCCTGTCGGCTTGAAGTTTGTCGACCACTGCGTTGGGAACGTCGAGCTCGGCGATATGGAGAAGTATGTCAACTACTATGCCGACGCGATGGGCTTCCGCAACCTGCTGCACTTTTCAGACAGGGATATTTCGACGGAGTATTCGGCACTGATGTCGAAGGTGATGGCGAACGGCAACGAGCGCATTAAATTTCCGATCAACGAGCCGGCACGCGGCAAGCGGAAGAGCCAGATCGACGAGTACCTGGAGTTTTACCGTGGCCCGGGCGTGCAGCATATTGCGATGGCCACGGATGACATTCTCGATACCGTGAGCCGACTCCAGCAGCGTGGCGTCGAGTTTTTGTCGACGCCCACCACGTATTACGACACGTTGCAAGACCGCGTAGGTAAGATCGACGAGCCGGTCGATGAACTGGCTAAGCTGGGTATTCTCGTGGACCGCGACCCCGACGGCTATCTGCTGCAGATTTTTACGAAGCCGGTGCAGGATCGTCCGACGGTGTTCTATGAGATCATCCAGCGTAAGGGCGCGCGGACGTTCGGCGAGGGCAACTTCAAGGCGCTCTTCGAGGCGATTGAACGCGAGCAGGAGCGGCGCGGGAATCTGTAAACGCACCCTGTAACACGCACCGTGATCATCTGACCTCTCAACTACACGAGCTTGGCCATGCCTCATTATACGCGTCTCGGCCAGATCCCAGGAAAACGTCACGTGCAATTCCGGCGCCCGGACGGCACGCTCTACACGGAAGAGGTGGTGGGTGCGGAGGGCTTCAGCGGAATCTCGTCGATCTGCTACCACATCCATCCACCGACGCTGGTCGAGCGTATCGAAGAGTCAATACCGTACGACGTGGAATATGCGGACGAGGCCTTCCTGCGGCATCGGCATCTTCGCGGCTTCGAGATCGAGCCCGGGGGCGACTGGCTGTCGGGAAGGCGGTATGTGATGGGCAACGCGGACGTCCGGTTGGCGATCGCGCGTCCGACGCAGGCCATGGATTACTTTTATCGCAATGCCACGTGCGACGAACTAGTGTTCGTGCACGAAGGCGAAGGACAGCTTGAGAGCCTCCTCGGCACGGTCGAGTTCACACAGGGCGATTACGTGCACGTACCGAGGACGGTGACGCACCGTTGGGTCTTCAACGGCGGACCGCCGCCCCGACTTCTGGTAATCGAGGCGCAGTCGGAAATACGCTTCCCCAAGCGTTACCGGAATGCGTTCGGACAGTTGCTCGAACACAGTCCGTTCCATGAACGAGACATCCGTCCGCCGGCTCAGCTCGTGACGCACGATGAGGAAGGTGAGTTCGAGATCCGGATTGCCAAACACGGATATTTGCACCGGTACATCATGCGATACCACCCGTTTGATGTTGTGGGGTGGGATGGATACATGTACCCGTACGCCATCTCTATCCACGACTTCGAGCCGATCACGGGCCGAATCCACCAGCCGCCGCCGGTGCATCAGATGTTCGAGGCGCACAACTTCGTCGTGTGCTCGTTCGTGCCTCGGCTTTTCGACTACCATCCCGACGCCATCCCGGCGCCGTACAACCACTCGAACATCGACTCCGACGAGGTGCTGTTTTACGCCGAGGGCGACTTCATGAGCCGCCGCGGCATCGACCGGGGCTCCTTCACGCTGCATCCGGGAGGCA
>CAZRTY010000360.1:0-2280 GCA_964603055.1 uncultured Rhodothermales bacterium
TAAATGAGCCGCGGCATGAGTTAATTGCCACTGCACCGGAAGCGCTTCCGGTCATTATCAGTCAGACATCCTTTCATAGCACCATGGCCGAACCAATTCTCGAAACCAACACCAAGACATCTCCCGCAGATGCGGATTTTCTACCCATCAACGGGACGGATTACATCGAGTTTTATGTGGGGAATGCCAAGCAGGCAGCACATTTTTATGCGTCGGCGTTTGGATTCTCCATCGAAGGATATCGCGGGCCGGAGACCGGCGTGCGAGATCGGGCGAGCTATGTGCTTCGGCAGGAGAAGATCCGCCTGGTGCTGACGGCGCCGTTGGGGCCTGAAGGGCCGATTGCGCGGCATATTCTGCGTCACGGAGACGGCGTGCGTGACGTCGCGATGTGGGTTGACGACGCTCGGTCGGCGTTTGGCGAGACCACGAAGCGCGGCGCGGTGCCCGTACGCGAGCCGCAGGTTCTTGGCGATGACGAGGGGGAGGTTGTGATCGCCGCGATTGGCACCTACGGCGAGACCATCCACACGTTTGTTGAGCGGCGCAATTACAACGGCTTCTTCCTGCCGGGATTCGAGCGCATGGAGAACCCGCACTGGCGGGCCGAGCCTGTCGGCTTGAAGTTTGTCGACCACTGCGTTGGGAACGTCGAGCTCGGCGATATGGAGAAGTATGTCAACTACTATGCCGACGCGATGGGCTTCCGCAACCTGCTGCACTTTTCAGACAGGGATATTTCGACGGAGTATTCGGCACTGATGTCGAAGGTGATGGCGAACGGCAACGAGCGCATTAAATTTCCGATCAACGAGCCGGCACGCGGCAAGCGGAAGAGCCAGATCGACGAGTACCTGGAGTTTTACCGTGGCCCGGGCGTGCAGCATATTGCGATGGCCACGGATGACATTCTCGATACCGTGAGCCGACTCCAGCAGCGTGGCGTCGAGTTTTTGTCGACGCCCACCACGTATTACGACACGTTGCAAGACCGCGTAGGTAAGATCGACGAGCCGGTCGATGAACTGGCTAAGCTGGGTATTCTCGTGGACCGCGACCCCGACGGCTATCTGCTGCAGATTTTTACGAAGCCGGTGCAGGATCGTCCGACGGTGTTCTATGAGATCATCCAGCGTAAGGGCGCGCGGACGTTCGGCGAGGGCAACTTCAAGGCGCTCTTCGAGGCGATTGAACGCGAGCAGGAGCGGCGCGGGAATCTGTAAACGCACCCTGTAACACGCACCGTGATCATCTGACCTCTCAACTACACGAGCTTGGCCATGCCTCATTATACGCGTCTCGGCCAGATCCCAGGAAAACGTCACGTGCAATTCCGGCGCCCGGACGGCACGCTCTACACGGAAGAGGTGGTGGGTGCGGAGGGCTTCAGCGGAATCTCGTCGATCTGCTACCACATCCATCCACCGACGCTGGTCGAGCGTATCGAAGAGTCAATACCGTACGACGTGGAATATGCGGACGAGGCCTTCCTGCGGCATCGGCATCTTCGCGGCTTCGAGATCGAGCCCGGGGGCGACTGGCTGTCGGGAAGGCGGTATGTGATGGGCAACGCGGACGTCCGGTTGGCGATCGCGCGTCCGACGCAGGCCATGGATTACTTTTATCGCAATGCCACGTGCGACGAACTAGTGTTCGTGCACGAAGGCGAAGGACAGCTTGAGAGCCTCCTCGGCACGGTCGAGTTCACACAGGGCGATTACGTGCACGTACCGAGGACGGTGACGCACCGTTGGGTCTTCAACGGCGGACCGCCGCCCCGACTTCTGGTAATCGAGGCGCAGTCGGAAATACGCTTCCCCAAGCGTTACCGGAATGCGTTCGGACAGTTGCTCGAACACAGTCCGTTCCATGAACGAGACATCCGTCCGCCGGCTCAGCTCGTGACGCACGATGAGGAAGGTGAGTTCGAGATCCGGATTGCCAAACACGGATATCTGCACCGGTACATCATGCGATACCATCCGTTTGATGTGGTGGGGTGGGATGGATACATGTACCCGTACGCCATCTCCATCCACGACTTCGAGCCGATCACAGGCCGAATCCATCAGCCGCCGCCGGTCCATCAGATGTTCGAAGCGCACAACTTCGTCGTGTGCTCGTTCGTGCCTCGGCTATTCGACTACCACCCCGACGCCATCCCGGCGCCGTACAATCACTCGAACATCGACTCCGACGAGGTGCTGTTCTACGCAGAGGGCGATTTCATGAGCCGCCGCGGCATCGACCGGGGCTCCTTCACGCTGCATCCGGGAGGCA
>CAZRTY010000361.1:0-2280 GCA_964603055.1 uncultured Rhodothermales bacterium
ATCATCGACGAAGTCGACCCTTTGCCATTGGTACCGCCGACGTGGACACTGCGGAAGCGCCGGTGCGGATTGCCCATCGCGTCGAGCAGCCTGTTGATCCGCTCGAAGCCGGGCGCGTAAGCAGCGGCTCCGCGATGCGCAAAGCCCGGAAGCGAAAGCAAGAATTCGCGCGGTGTCAGGTCTGTCACGGCAAGCGATGGATGAGGCGGTCGCCTCCGTCGGCGTGCTCGAATCTCAGCCGGATGGTCGCCTCGGGTAGCAGATGCTCGATCTTTTCGGGCCACTCAATCAGGCAAATGCCGTCGCCGAACAGATATTCGTCGAGGCCAACGTCGATCAACTCCTCGGCCGACGTCGCCCGATATGCATCAAAATGATACACCGGGACGGGGGCGTCGTACTCGTGGATGATGGTGAACGTCGGGCTCGACACATCCCCACCATCTCCGCCGACGGCGTCAACGAAGCCGCGCGTGAACTCGGTTTTGCCGGCGCCGAGATCCCCATAGAGAGCCACAACCGCCCCGGCTTCGCATTCTTTGGCGACGGCGGCCGCCACGGCGTGCGTATCAGCCGGTAATGCGGAGCGAATAGTGGCTCCTGCGTCAAAATGGATTTCAGAAGGGGATGTCACGTCGGCGATGATAATTGACGAAGCAGGGTTTACCTCGACCGTGGGCGCATCGTAAGCACGGGCAGGATCATCTCCTCGAGCGAGGCACCGCCATGCTGAAACGTGTCTTTATAGAGGTTCTGATACTTGTTGTAGTTCGTCGGATAGACGAAGTAGTAATCCTCTTTGGCGATGATGAAGTTGGTGCTCGCCTGATCCTTCGGCAGCCCGTACCGCTCGGGATCGCGCACGAGAATGGCATGCCGCTGGTCGCACTTAAGGTTGCGGCCATACTTGTATCGAAGAGCGGTCGACGTGTCTCGATCGCCGATGACTTTTGTGGGATGCAGGCTGCGAATGGCTCCATGGTCGCTCGTGATGATCACCGTGCAGTCCATCGAAGCCAGGTCGCGGAAGGCCTGGTAAAGCCATGAGTGTTCGAACCAGGTGCGCGTCAGAGCACGGTACGCCCGCTCGTCGGGCGCGATCTCCTTCAGCACATCCGAATCTGAGCGTGAGTGCGCCAGAATGTCGACGAAGTTGACGACGATGGCGCTCAAGTCGCTCTGCGTGTAGTCGGTCACGTTCTGCGCGAAATCACGCCCATCCTGTGTGCCTACGAGCTTTTCGTATCGCAGCCGAGCCTCGACGCGCTGCCGCTTCAGCAGGTCGGACAAGAATTCTTCCTCATACCGATTTCGGCTATGCTCATCCTGCGCGGCTTCTTCCCAGCGGCCCGGGAATCGTCGGGCGAAATCCACCGGCAGCAGCCCGCTGAAGATTGAGTTGCGGGAAAAGGGCGTCGCCGTGGGAAGAATCGAATAGTGGAACTGCTTCTCGATGTCGAACAGGGGCGCGAGTAGTTTCTCAAATTCGAGCCACTGATCGTACCGCATGCAGTCGATCAGGAAGAAGATGACCGGCCGCTTGCCGACCTCGGGGAGCACGAAGCGTGGCATGACCTCATGCGAGAGGACCGGCCGTTCTTCTGCCGGACGATCCGCCTGCGCGATCCAGCCTTCGTACTCGTTCTCGATGAAACGCCCGAATGCGCGGTTGGCCTCCTGATACTGATCCGTCAGGATCTGCCGGGCGCCTTCATCGCCTTTAAGCTCGAGGTCAAACCGGATGAGGCGCTGGTAAATCTCGACCCACTCGTCGTGCGAGAGGTCGGTCATTAGCGCGCTCGTGATCTCGTTGAAGGACTGCAAGTACCGCTGCGACACTTTCTCGTCGCGGATCCGCCGCCGCTCGAGCAAGCGCTTCAGCGTCAGGAGGATCTGGCTCGGATTGACCGGCTTCGTCAGATAGTCGCTGATCTGGCCGCCGAGCGCCTCCTCCATCAGGTGCTCCTCTTCGCTCTTTGTGACCATCACCACGGGCACATCAGGCGAGAGCTCCTTGATTTCGGTCAGTGCCTCGAGGCCGCCCATCCCCGGCATCTGCTCGTCGAGCATCACCACGTCGTAACGTTCTTCGCGCACACGGTCGACGGCGTCGGCTCCGTTCGTCACACTGTCGACGCTGTAGCCCTTCGACTCGAGGAACAGGATATGCGGCCGCAACAGGTCAATTTCGTCGTCGGCCCAGAGGATGCGCGGTTCAGATGCCATGTATGTCCGGTATTCGCTTGTCGTGGTCAAACGAATCTAACCGACATCGGCGGG
>CAZRTY010000362.1:0-2268 GCA_964603055.1 uncultured Rhodothermales bacterium
GCTGCGGCCAGTCGTAATCGTTGCGCCAGAGACCGTACGTCAGCACCCGATACGGTTCTATGTTTTCTTCTACGGGCTCAGGTTGATCGGCGCATGAGGCGATTGACATCGCCAGACCGATCAGAACGACGAGAGTCGAGACGATTCGAGTAGAAGGCCTGAGTAGGATTTCAGCCATTGGTGTCAGCATGTGATACGATTGGCCGACTCTGATGTCTGAGGGCAGATTGATGCACGAGAATACGTAGTGCGCGCCGTATGTGGGGCAACATAACGGGCACGCATGTCGAGGCGCTCACGCGGACGTAGTTCGTGCCAGCCGGACGGCGCCGGCAACCGGCAGCGCGTCGGTTGCAACGTAGTGCCAGTGGGGCAGCCTACGGCGAACCGCCGACCGCAGGTTGTGTGCATAGAGATTTACAGCGGCGAGTCCGCCAAACAGCGAGTACTGCGGTTCGATATCGGGATTTGCCGTGGCCATCCGTTCGAGCTGTTCAGCCAGAGCCTCCGTTTCCTGCCTCAGGATTGAGAAGGCCACGCCATCGCCCGTCACGGCACATTCAGTGACGTGCGGCGCGAGATCCGGAAGCCGGATTCCTCCGCCGTATACAAGTGATATCACCTCATCGACGGAGCGCGCACCGAACGCCGACGCAATCGAGTCGGTCAGTGTGGTGTCTTCGCCGCCTTCATAAGCACGGCATACGGCTGCGAGCGCGAGCTTACCGAGGCGGTAGCCGCTGCCTTCATCCCCCAACAAATAGCCCCAACCGCCAATTCGTACGGTTCCGCCGTCCGCGCGCCGCCCGTAAACCACCGAGCCGGTGCCGGCGATCATGATGGCGCCGGAGCTCCCGCCGAACGCCGCTTCGAGCGCAATCTCCGCGTCGTGCACCACCGTGACCGAGATCGCACGCGCCACACGAAGCGCATGAAGCCCTTCCTCGATCTCGGCGGCAACGTCAATCTGTTCCTCGAGACGGCCCGCACCCGAGACCCCGGCGGCCATCCGCACGCGATCCACGCCATGCAGTGAACGCAACGCCTGGGCCGACAACGCGATGATCGTCGCGGCGCACGCCTCCCGCCCCACGCGTTGCAAATTTGCACCAGGGCCTTCAATCACACGCACAACCGGGCCGCGTACCGCCTGAACGACCGTCGACGTTCCACCAACGTCCACTCCAACAAAGGCGGTGTCGGCGTCGAGGTCGTGTAGGGATTCCATAGACATGTGCTCAAGTTACGCCAGAGACGTGCCGGCGCTCAACATGCGGATGAGGAGGTATCAGTGAGGAAACCATGCGCCCCGGAAAAATGGTAGAAGGGGCCACTTCACCAATCTGGCTTTCATCGATGATCGTCCAATTACTACTTGCCGTTGTGATCGCTTTCGTGGGTCGCGTCGACGGCGCACCTGCGCCGGCCGCGGAGGCCGCCCCAGACACTCCGGCCCTGAGCGATGACACGTTCCCGATGCGCTACGTCGCGAACCGAGCCCAGCGGCTCAACCTCGGCGATGGCCGCATCTGCGACTGGAGTGGCTATGCGTTCCACCCAGTAGGGTCGTCGACCGATAGTAGCGTCTCCTTCCAGTACGATGACGATTTTTTGTACGTCGCTGTTGTGGTGGACAGGGATGGGACGTCGAGGGCCGAGCAGCGAGTGCACGACAACGGTTGGCTATGGCTGATTATTGGGGATAGGCGTGACGCGGCGGCGGATGACTATGCTCCCGGCGACAGCGTCCTGTTAATCCGTGCTCCCACTGATTCAGAAAATTATGAATCGATATGGGGGACGTTAGATCACAGCGCTGAATCACTGAACGCGGGGATATTCTCGTCGCCGGCGGTCAACATGCGGGAGCATATCCGACAGGCCGACCAGCCTGTGCGACATCATGCGGCGCGCTCAGACGGAGGCTTCACCGTTGAGGTGGCTATTCCTCGGCATGGATCCGAGGAGATGTTGCTGCAGGTCGTATGGGAGCACGGCGATGACGTACATCCGTTGACTATCGATCACGCGTTTGCGGTAGTGGCATTTTCTTGAGCGTGATACCTCACCGGAGCCGCGCTTCCACAAATCGTTCGATGCCGCGCAGGTGAGCCTCAGCGAGCTGCCGGATGAATGCCGGGTCGCGGAGCGCCGCCTCCTGCTGAGGAAACATCATGTAGAGCGATTCGGTGAGCACCGCCGGCATCCAGGTGGGCCGGGCGAGCGCGAGGCTCCGGCGAATCGCGCCGTTGTTCGGGATGCCCGTCG
>CAZRTY010000363.1:0-2267 GCA_964603055.1 uncultured Rhodothermales bacterium
CCATCCTCGAGAACATCCTTTTCCATCGCGAGGGAGATCGGCTCCGGCTAAGTGCGACTGATCTCGAGATCAGCATCGTCGAGCATGTCGACGTCAAGTTTAGCGATGATGACAGCGGCAGCCGCGTGGCCGTCCCGGCGAAGCGCTTGCTCGATACGCTGCGGGCGCTGCCTGATGTGCCGGTCACCATTACGGCGGGCGATGACTTTACCGTCTCGCTGAAAACCGATCACGGCGTATATAAGATGGTCGGATTCGACGGGGCAGATTATCCTGCGCTGCCCGAGCTGGAGGTGACCACGCAGATCGGTACGACGGGTGCACTGCTCAAGCGGGCCATCCAGAAAACAAGCTTTGCGGTTTCAAAGGATGCGCTGCGCCCGGCGATGATGGGCATCTACTTCCAGATCAAGCCAAACGGCGGCCGCACCGTTGCAACGGACGGCCACCGGCTGGTGAAGATGGATCTGGCGCATCTGATTGCGGATGAAGCAATCAATTTTATCGTCCCTGAGAAAGCGCTCAACCTCGCTAACCGCGTTGCGGGCGACGGTGAGTGCACGATTTCGGTCGGCGGTGGGTATGTGGATTTCAACTTCGGAGATTCGCGCGTCATCGCCCGGCTCATCGACGAGTCGTATCCGAATTACGAAGCGGTCATCCCGCTCGACAATGACCGGCGGCTGGTGGCTGACCGGACGGCACTGCTCGCTGCGGTGAAACGCGTCGGCTTGTATTCTTCCACGATGACGCACCAGATCCGGCTGTCGCTGAGCGAAGGCGAGATCGAGGTATCGGCCGAAGACCTGGAGCGATCGAGCGAGGCGCATGAGAAGGTGCGCTGCGAATATGACAGCGAGCCGATGGTCATCGGATTTAACGCCTCGTACCTGACGGAAGTACTCAGCAATCTGGACGCGAACGAGGTCGTGTTCAACTTCTCATCGCCGAACCGCGCCGGCGTCGTCACGCCGCTCGATCAGGCGGATGACGAAGAAATGCTGATGCTCATCATGCCGGTCATGCTGAACACCTACGCCTGATCGCACGCTGGTCGGCTCGACGAAGGTCAGTACCAAAGGGCATCTTGTAACGAGGTGCCCTTTTTTTGTTGAACCGGTTGACACACGAATCAATCTGCGGCTGCTAAGTGCAGAGGCACTTCTGAGTTCGAACGTCAATCGACAGGGGAATTGATCGATATCTTCCTTGCCGGACGTGCCGGCTGCTTCTCCAGTTGCGCCTTTTCGAGCAATCGATGCCGCCACGTGTAGTAGGTGGCCCCGCCCGCGATGCACGTTATCGCCGGCAACGCCAGCGCCGCCACTCCGAGGCCTCTCACGGCAATCGCAGCGAATACGCCGCCGCCAAAGAACGATACCAGCAGCGCCGTCAAAAACCCAAGCTTCCACAGGCTTGCGCGGCGGTAGCGGAGCCAGTGGCCGATTAGCACACCGATGTCCGTCACGATGCCGGTCATATGCGTCGTGCGCACGACAAGGCCATAGTAACTGCTCGCCATCGCGTTCTGCATGCCACAGGCGGCCGCGGCCATGGCCACGCCCAGACCGCTTCGCTGCATCAGCAGCACGGTGGCCAGGGCCAGCAAAACACCCTCCACCATTAGTACGACGCCGTATCTGCGGCCCGGCTTCAAGTGGGTGCTACCGATGATAGCGCCGGATGCAGCGCCACCGGCAACAAAAGCGGCCACGGCCGCCACCATCAGCGTGAACACCTCTCCCCCGCCCGCAAGAATGTCGGCACTCAACTGCGAGACCGCACCGGTGACGTGGCTCACAGGCACTACAGTGAAGGAGAGCACACAGACGTTAATGAAGCCCGCCATCGCGGCGAGGCCGGAGCCGCCCAATAGAAACCAGGGTCGATCACGAAAAAACGCCCGGCTGGTACCCCGGGCGCGGACATACGGCATACGATCTTACGATAAATCAGTGATGATAAAGTCTGCGAAATGCTTGGCGTAACTCGTTGACTCCAAAAGGCTTAATACGCCAAATCGCTTCAAAATGATCCGTTTTGAGCAGGAGGAGGGAATGGTAGCCGGACCTTTCTCGCAGCCATCCGGCATCCGATTAGGCGCCTCTGGTCGCCGATCCTTGACGAATCGACTGAGCATTTTATGTATTGGGGATCGGGGCTCGGCACCGCCTCCTTTCACGGCCGCCGCCGGAACTCAGGCGTCGAGCCTCCTTTTCCTCGGCTACACGACTGTTAATCAAACGTGCGTCTTCGTTCGGCACGGA
>CAZRTY010000364.1:0-2263 GCA_964603055.1 uncultured Rhodothermales bacterium
GACTTGACGAGGTTGTCGTACACGCGCCGCCCTTCCTCGACGGCTGCCGCGATGCTGGCGAAGTTGTCGTCGGCCAGGACCATGTCGGCCGCCTCTTTCGAAACGGACGTCCCGGCGATGCCCATCGCGACGCCTATGTTGGACTGCTTGAGCGCAGGCGCATCGTTCACGCCGTCGCCCGTCATCGCGACGACTTCGTTCTGGCTTTGCAGCGCGCGCACGAGTCTGAGCTTGTGCTCGGGTGCAACGCGAGCGAAGATCCGCGCGCGGGTGGCGGCCACAGCGAGCTCTTCATCGGTCATGTCCTCAATTTCGTCGCCCGTCACGACGGGGTCGCCCGGATTGGACAGGCCAATCTCGCGGCCGATTGCCTGAGCGGTCACGCGGTGATCTCCGGTGATCATCTTGACTTCGATTCCCGCGCGGCGGCAACGCCGAATGGCTTCGATGCTCTCTTGTCGAGGCGGATCGCTCATGCCCTGCAGGCCGAGTAGCGTAAACCCGCCGTCGAGGTGTTCATCGTCGAGCACGACCTCGCTGTCGAACGTCTTCCGGGCGAAGGCGAGCACGCGCAGCCCTTGCTCGGCCATCTTAGCCGCTTGCTCCAGCGCTTCCTTGTGCTCAGGAGCACCCGGTGGCACACATCGTTTGACGACGACTTCCGGCGCGCCTTTCATGTAGACAACCATGCGCGATGACGTATCGGTGTCGGCATGAAGCGTTGCCATGTACTGCCGGCGCGATTCAAATGGGATGGCGTCGACGCGTGGCTCGGCGCGGCGGATATCCTCAGAGTCGAGCTTTGCCTTCGCGGCGACCACGAGCAGGGCGCCTTCGGTGGGATCGCCGGTGATCTTCCACTGACCCTCGCGGAATCCGAGCGATGAGTCGTTGCAGAGCACGCCGGCAGCAAGTACGCCGCGCACATCCGAACCTACTTCTACCGCACCCTTCCCGTTCTGCGTGAGGTATCCTTCCGGCGCATAGCCACTTCCTTCGACGTTAAACAGAGGCGTACCCGGAGCCCAGACCGCGCGGACCGTCATCTCACCGCGGGTGAGCGTGCCCGTCTTGTCGGTACAGATGACTGTTGTTGAGCCGAGCGTCTCGACGGCAGGGAGCTTCCGAATGATGGCTCGGCGCCGAGCCATCCGCTGCACGCCGATCGCGAGTGCGATTGTGATGATGGCAGGTAGTCCTTCCGGGATGGCGGCTACCGCAAGCGTGATGGCCGCGAGCAAGGCGTCGACAATGGTCTCGCCTCGCAGGAGGCCAACCAGCATCAACAAGACGGCGACGACGCTGATAACGATGGTGAGCTTGGTCCCGACGACGGCCATCTGACGCGTCAGTGGGGTCTCAAGCTCAGAGGTCTCGCCAAGCATTCGGCTGATACGGCCCAGTTCGGTACGCCCCGCCGTCTCAACGACAACGGCTGACGCCACGCCGGATGTGATCACCGTGCCGCCGAACACGACGCCCGTTCGGTCGCCGAGGGAGGTCGATATGTCGACCACTTCGCCTGTTTTCTCAGCCGGCACCGACTCGCCGGTGAGCGATGCTTCGTCGCTAAAAAGTCCGTTGGAATGCAGGATTCGCGCATCGGCCGGGACGCGATCACCTGGCTGGAGCGAGATGACATCGCCCGGAACGAGGTCTTGCGCCGGTACTTCTATCTGTTCGCCGTCACGAAAACAGACGGCCATGTTCGGCACCAGATTAACGAGCGCCTCAATTGCGCGGCCCGCCTTGAACTCCTGGATGAAGCCGACGATCATATTCAGTACAACGACGCCAAGTACGACCGCGGCGTCGGTGATCTTCCCCATCAGAAGCGCGATGACGGCTGCGCCGATGAGGACGTAGATCAATGGATCGTTGATCTGGCGCCATAAGAGCTTAAGCGGACCCGGCCCCTTTTGTCTTGGCAGGATGTTCGGCCCCAGCTCGTTCAGCCGCCGTGCGGCTTCTTCGCTCGAGAGTCCGGAAGCGCTGGAATCCAGCACCTCGAGCACCATCTCGGCCGGTTCAGCATGCCATGCGAATGACGTCTTCGACGCGGCTTGCTTGGTCGTGGTATCGCTCATGTATGTCAGACTCGTTGCTTACCTAAAAAAAAAGACCTTCACCACCCGGCAACGTACCGGACAGTGAAGGTCTCGCATTTGGTGACGGCAACCGATCCGTAAGGATGTCTTGACGATGGCCGCCCCCGCAAATTTTGGTGATGCAGGTGCTACTCCCCTTCGGCGCCTTACAACAC
>CAZRTY010000365.1:0-2259 GCA_964603055.1 uncultured Rhodothermales bacterium
CGGGAAATGTTGAACTGACTGAGGGAAACCCCTCACTCCATTGGACCCTGACCCTGCCTCGTATCACCCTCCGCCTTCTGTTTTTTTCCCTGCCGACTTCTTTCCCGGCACTGCGCTGATCGTCGCGGGCATCATCGCGCTATTGATCTTGCTCATGTTGTCGGCGTGGTTCTCCGGATCCGAGGCCGCGCTCGCATCTTTGGGGGCATCTAAGCGACCACCGCTAACCCGCACCCGTCGACAATCGCGGCTGCTGGAAAACCCGCGCGCACTCCTGATCACCCTCCTCATTTTGAACACGGTGATCAACGTTTCCGCCGCTGTCGTCGCCGCGTTTCTTGCGGCCGTCGCCGCTCAGGCAGCCGGCATCGCAACCACACCGATGCTGGTTCTGGGGATGGCCGTATTCACGACCGTGTTGCTCGTCATGGGCGAACTCACGCCGCGAATCGTCGCGCCGCGGTTTGCGCCTGCCTTCGTCGGCTCCGGTTCAGGACCACTCCTGGCAATCCACCGCGTTATGGCGCCGTTGTCGACCTGGCTGGCCCGTTCGACCGAGCTCTTCCGCCGCCGCTCGACGTCTGACGATGCGCGCATTACGAACGAAGAGCTGAAGGCAATGGTCGATGCCGGCGAGGCGCAGGGAACGATCGAAGAACAGGAACGCGAGCTAATCTATTCGATCGTCGAGTTTGGTGAGACGACGGCTCGTGAGGTCATGATCAGCCGCGTCGATATGGTGGCTCTGCCGATGTCGGCCACCATGCAAACCGCCGTGGAGACAATCCGAACGAGCGGACATTCTCGCCTGCCGCTGTTTGTGGAGCATATCGACAACGTGGTGGGCATCGTTCACGCGAAAGACCTGCTCCCGTATCTCGGTAACGGACAACAGAATGACACGATCAACTGGGCGGAGATTGCGCGGCCGCCGCTATTCGTGCCGCTCGGCAAGAAGCTGGACGACCTCCTGCGGGAATTCCAGTCGACCAAGACGCACATCGCCATCGTCGTGGATGAGTATGGCGGGACCGCTGGTCTCGTCACCCTCGAAGACATCCTTGAAGAAATCGTAGGCGACATCCGCGACGAACATGACGACGGCGAGCCGCCGCTCTTCGAACGTCTCGACGATGACGCCATCCGCGTCGATGCCCGCATCAATCTCGACGACCTGGAGGAGATTCTCGAACTCCGTTTTGATCCCGACGACTTCGACTTCGAAACTGTCGGAGGGCTCATCTTCCACCTTACAGGAGCCATCCCCGTCGAGGGCGAAGAAGTGGTCTATGAGAACCTGTCGCTATACGTCGAGAACGTGAGCAATCACCGAATCGGCACGGTGGTCATCCGCGACGCCACGACCGCCGTAGAGGAATCCGACGACGGTGATGGTCAAGAGAAGGGAGACTAACATCGTGAGCCTGCGTGTCGTGGCCCTCTGCGTGGCCTGGATCGCTCTGCTGAATTTGGTCATCCCGAATGATTCGCATGCGCGCGGTGGCCCTCTCCCCACGAAGCAGCTGCTTCATCTGGAATTACGTTACCCGAACGTCACTTTTCTCGAAACCGGCTCCAGTGCCGTCACGTTCGAGCCGCTTCTGCTGGAACGGGAACGACGGCACGACCCCTGGTTCGGGTACGACAAGGCGCTTCACTTCGGCATCAGCTTCCTGATTACGGTGGGTACGCAGTACGCGCTCGTCAACAAGCTCTCGGTGGCAGAGCGGAGCGCTCTTCCCTTTTCGTCGGGGTTTGCTCTTTCGATGGGGCTCGGCAAAGAGCTATACGATCTCTACCATGGGCCGCGTCGTTATTTCAGCGGCCGCGATATGGTTGTAAATTTCGCCGGCGTACTGCTGGCCGGCGGCTTCATTCTACTGTAAGGTGTATGCGTAACATCAAGGACCACTGCGGCATCTTCGGCATCTTCGACTCGAAGGACGCCGCGCGGAGCATCTATTACGGCCTCCACGCGCTCCAGCATCGCGGGCAAGAGTCGGCCGGCATCGTTACGCAGACCTACGACGAGACGCGGCAGCGCCCGGTGATGCCGGTGCACCGCGGGCCCGGACTCGTGCTCGATGTTTTCAGCGACCCAACCATTTTCGATTCGACCCTCCTGGGATCGGCCGGCATCGGCCACAATCGATACTCAACCACGGGCTCGGCCGATAATCCCGCGAACATCCAGCCGTTCGTCGTCCATTACCACGACGGCAACCTCGCGCTGGCGCATAACGGCAACATCTCGAACTC
>CAZRTY010000366.1:0-2246 GCA_964603055.1 uncultured Rhodothermales bacterium
CGACGTTGGCCTCATCGACCAGGTAGAGTCCGTACTCGTCAGCGAGCTCGTACCACCGTTCCTGCTGCGGATAATGCGCGGTGCGGACGGCGTTGAGGTTGAACTTCTTCATCAACTCAATATCCTTGCGCATCGTCGCTTCATCGACGGTGTGGCCGGTCACGGGATGGTGTTCATGCATGTTGGCGCCCTTCAAGTAGACCGCCACCCCGTTGACGAGCAGCTGCGCGTCTTTAATCTCGACGCTTCGGAAACCAATCCTGCTACCGATCGCTTCGAGGACGTCGCCGTCGGGCGATCGGAGCGTCAGCACGAGGTCGTACAACTCGGGAGTCTCGGCCGTCCAGCGACGGACGCCGGGGATTGTACCTTCGAACACGACAAGCGTCGAGTCTCCTTTCGGATGAACGGCTTCCTTACCGGACAGCGATATCGTGTTACCGTCGTGTACGGCATACTCAACCGTGTACTCGCCACGCCGTCCACCGAAATCGCGCAGTTCGACCTCCAGCCGTAGCGTGCCGTCGGTATAATTGTTCGTGAGGCCGGCCCGGGCGAAATAATCCCGGACGTGCACGTCGGGCGTCGAAAAGAGATACGCGTCGCGGAAGATGCCGCTCAGACTCCAGAAGTCTTGGTCTTCCAGATAGCTACCCGTGCTCCATCGGTAGACTTCAACGGCTATCTCGTTGGTACCGCCCGTGAGATACGGCGTGATGCGAAATTCAGCCGGTGTCTTACTGCCTTCGTTATACCCGACCGGCTGGCCGTTAATCCACAGATAGTAGGCTGAACTGACGCCATCGAAACGGACGAAGATCTCTCGTCCATCCCAATCAGACGGCACATCGAACGTCCGCTTGTATGAACCCACCGGGTTGTTGTCATGGGGGATGTGCGGCGGATTCGGGTCTGTGGGCGCAAAGGGATAGTCGACGTTCGTATAAATGGGAAAGCCAAAACCCTGCACCTCCCAGCTCGACGGCACGTCCAGATCGGCCCAGTCGCTGACATCATACTCGGGCTCGTAGAAGTTGACGGGACGATCGGCGGGTCGGTCGACGTAATTGAACTTCCACGTACCGTTCAAACTCAACGTGTGCGGCGATGCATCCAGATCTCGAAGATGACGACGCGCTTGCTCGGCATCAGGAAACGTGACGAACGACGCCCGCGGCTTCTCCCGATTGATGTGAACGACGCCTGGGTTCTCCCAATGGACGGTGTCGGAATAGGCGAATGAAACGGGATTATGGACGCTAACCGTCTGTCCCGATCCGGCACATGCCGCCACGGCGACGGCGCAGACGATCAGTAGTGAGCCGACGATCCACGACGAAATATTTGGAGATGGCATAGCGCTGGAGAATGACGGTGATTCCGCGTCCACTGGGGTGTCAGAGAAATAGTCGACACATCGTCAGAGCTCATCGGCCTTCTCTCATCTCAATCCAAGCCCACTCTTACGAGAACGGCCATGTTGTTACCGAACCCGAGAGAGGCTCAATCCCTCAAAAGAATGGTCGTAAACGTCGCGACCGCCTAAAGCTGACGACACAAACTCATTCGAACGCATCGAACGATTTGACTATGCGTACGATACGGAGGCGGCGGAGAGGTGTCAAGCGAGAATGAGCGCGCGATACAATGCACCGAATGATCTATAACACGCGAAATGTTTGTCGCTCGGCCAGACGGTTAAGCGACATCGAACGTTCGATCGATAGGTGCAACCGCTCTGAGATGTTTCAAAGAGTAGGCCGGCGGCATCTGTCTCACGTTTGAGGCCGCACGACATCCAGCCACTTGGGGCACAGCGCCTAACTGCCGGGCGACTGATCACTCGGCCGCTGCTCTCAGTACGTACGTCTGACCAGGCTGCGTCTCGAAATCATACTCGTATACGACACGTGCCGATACTCCGACGGGCTGATACTCCGGAGAGATTACGGGGTCGGGGATGTCAACAATCTGAAAGTGAGGGTTGGGATTGGCGCTCGAGGCTTCCTGCAGGGGAGTGCCATCTACGGTTTTGAGCTTGTTGCCAAGTCTGATGCGGGCGACGCCGCCGACCGTGGACGTGATTTGAATCTGCGTGACCTTGCCATCCCCCCATTCCAGTGTATCGACCACGAATCCGCCTCGGGCGCGGAGCCCCGTCACCCGGCCACTGGACCACGCATCCGGCAGGGCGGGCAGCAGGTGTATGGCGCCGTCGTGCGATTGCAGAAGCATCTCGGCGATGC
>CAZRTY010000367.1:0-2242 GCA_964603055.1 uncultured Rhodothermales bacterium
CGTCGCGTAATGTCGCGTTCAACGCGCCGAACCATAACTCACCTGCGGTGACGGCAGCCGACGGGACGAGCTGGATGGTCTCACACGGCTATGATTCGAGCGGGCCGAACCAGGAGTGGAAGGCATTGGGCCGCCAGGGGTTGCTTAACCAGGTGGTGTACAGGGATGGCTGGCCGGTGGCCCTGTTCCCGTCCGATACAGAAGTCGCGGCACCTGACCTCCCGAACAGTGGAATCCCATGGGCCGTGCCGCGCTCCGATATGTTTACCCGGTCGCGGCTTGCTCCAGACTGGTCATTCCTGGGATATACACCGACCACATACTATTCGCTCACCGAGAGGGCGGGGTGGTTGAGGCTGCGTCCTCACCGGGGCCGTACGTCAGTCATTCAGAATGCGGCCGAGCATGCGTTCTCACTTATCACAAAGGTCGACTTCGATCCGCAAAATCCCGCAGATGAAGCCGGGCTGTGGACGTTCAACGGGCCCGAGACGCTGCAGGGCAAGTTGTCGGTGGTACGAGAAGGGGGTTCGCGCGCCGTCAATTTCAGTTTCGACGAAACGGCATACTCAAGCGCCATCGAGGGCGACGATCCGGTGTGGCTTCGCCTCATTCGAAACCGCCACAATCTGATCGGCTATTACAGCTACGACGGTGTCGACTGGATCGGTATCGGCGAGCCGATCAATGCTTCACGGATGGACCGCGACCAGCCGGCCGACGAGACGGGGCATGATTATAATGCCTTCACCGGCAACCAGCAGGGGCTATTCGTGCTCGGAGAGAGCCATGCTGACTTCGATCTCTACATCTACAAGGATGCATATTCCACGATTCCCGGTCGATACCCCGCAAACTTCAGCGGTGTAAGGCGCACGGCGAGTCCGTCGTATCTCGGCGGTATCAATGCCGGCGGGTGGGCCATGTATCCCGGTATTGAATTCGGCAGCTCGTCTTCCACCGGTGCTGATTACGACCGCGTGCCGAAGTCGATCGCCATCTTCGCATCAAGTGCCAACGAGGGCGGCACGATCGAGGTCGTGCTCGACCGGCTGGATGGCGAGAAGATTGCCGAGGTCGAAATAACCGCCACGAATGGCTGGTCGGATTATCAGCTGTTCGGTGCTGAGATACCGCCGGTAAGCGGCCAGCGCGACGTTTACCTCCGGTTTAAAGGAGAAGAAGGCGGGGAGCTGTTTCGCCTCAGAAACTTCTCGTTCTCGACCGATGCCACGCCTACGTCAGCTCAGGTCGGTGCCGAGGCCGTTCGCAACACACTGAGAGAGAACCATCCGAACCCGTTCAGTGCGTCGACCACGATCGCGTACGATCTGCGGGAGTCTGGCCACGTTACGCTCGACGTGTATGACGCAGTTGGGCGGAAGGTCAGAACGCTCGTCGATGAGGTCGTGCCGGCTGGTTCTCATCTGGTTGAGTTCGATGGCACCGGGCTTTCAAGCGGCGTCTACTTCTATCGACTGAGTGGCGCAGGCTTTCACATGAGCCGGGCGATGACACTCGTCAGGTAACCCCAGAATTCACTGCGGAAACGCAGGTGAGTACGCAAAAGAGGCAGCGGCCGGATGAAGGGTGGGCTTGTGTGCAAGCCACCGGACTTGTCCCGCTGATCCTCGTCATTACTTCAACAAACCGGGTATGACTATGTATCCAAAAGCTACAACGCGCTACTTATTCAGCGCTTTGCTCGCTCTGCTCCTTGTGATGGGAGCCAAGAACGTGCAGGCGCAAGTAGTCGTGAACGAGAACGGCGACTTCGAGCAATCAGAAGTCGGCGAGACATCAGGAATTTTGAACTGGGGGCTCTGGTTCGAAGGAACAGGGGGTGCCCTAGCAGAAGTCGTCGCTGATCCGGCTGATCCGGAAAACAATGTCCTTCGGGTTGAGCTGGTTGATACAAGCCTGGCCAGCCAGCCGTGGGATTTCCAGGTGGTACATTACGGTGGAAACGACCTCGCGCTCGAGGAAGGGCACGAGTACGAGGTATCGGTACGTGTCCGTGCGGAGAACCCGGACAATGCTACCATCAACCTCGGTGTAGGTGCTACGGGTAGCATCTATGGGCGTCAGATTTCCGGCTCAGATTGGACGACAGTCGTGTCGGGTCGCTTCGTAGCAGGAGCTGACGAGGCACGTTCCTTTGGCGTGCATCTGTCGGCAGACACCAACCCCGAAGGCCAGGTCTTCTATATCGATGACATGGTTGTCACGGACCTGACCGCGA
>CAZRTY010000368.1:0-2238 GCA_964603055.1 uncultured Rhodothermales bacterium
TACTACGGCATTGGTGAGGTCAAGCGAATCGTAGGCAGCTATATCGCCGTCGACTTCCGGGGCACCGGTCAGTTTGGCGTGCACGAAGAGGTACTCGAGCCTCAGTACCTCATCCCCATTCCCTCGGGTGCCTCCACCTTCCTCTGACCGTTGGGCGACGGGATTTTCGTTGCGTCGGCGTATCGCAGGTGCAACCTTCGCGCGGTTTTGAATATCTTGTCCGCCGGCAGCCCGCAACGGGCGCAAAGGTTTACCCTCAAGTCCCTCTCCTCGGCCCGGTCGCTCAGTATGCTCGAAGTACGCGATGTCGTAAAGCGATACGGCAAGGTCACCGCCGTGAACCACGTGTCATTTACGGCGCAGCCTGGTCGCATCCTCGGTTTACTTGGTCCTAATGGCGCCGGCAAGACGTCGACCATCCGCATGATCACCTACATCACGACGCCGGATGAAGGTGAAGTACTGTTCGAACGGCAGCGCGTGGGGCCGTGGAGTCAGCGGCGTATGGGTTACCTCCCCGAGGAGAAAGGGCTCTACAAGAAGATGAAGGTGGAGGAGCAGCTGACGTATCTTGCCCGCCTTAAGGGGCTCGATCGTCAGGCGGCGAAAGAACAGATCACGTACTGGCTGGATCGCTTCGGGGCCTCTGACTGGCGGGGCAAGAAGACGGAGGAGCTATCCAAAGGGATGCAGCAGAAGGTCCAGTTCATTGCGACCATCCTCCACAATCCGTCGCTGCTGATTCTGGACGAACCGTTTGGTGGCCTTGACCCGATCAACTCGGAGCTGCTGCGCGAGATCATCCTCGAACTTCGCGACTCAGGCCGCATCATCTTATTCGCCTCGCACCGCATGGAGCAAGTCGAGCAGATGTGCGATGACATCTGCCTGGTCTCGCGGGGCAGGATCGTACTGGACGGTCCGCTGCGCACCGTGAAGCGCCAGTTCGGCCGCGATGCGGTGACGATCACTTTCGAAGGAAGAGACGACTTCCTGAAGCAGCTCGTGGCCGAAGGGTCCATCAAGATCGGCACACACAGCCGCAACCGCGCTGAAGTGCGGCTCCTGAACGGAACGCCGGCGCGGCGCGTGCTCGAAGCCGCGCTCACGTCGGTCGACGAGATCCATTCGTTCCAGGTAGCTGAGCCACCGCTCAACGAGATCTTCGTCAGTGTTGTGGGTGAAGAAGAAGCCCGCGCCGCCCTCGATTCCACCGCCTCCTGAGCCCATTCATGGACCGCATTTTTATCGTATTTCAGAGTGAGTTCCTTCGGCGCGTCAAGACGAAGAGCTTCATCATCCTGACCCTGCTCGCTCCATTCATTGTTATCGCATTTCTTGGGATTTCCGGCTTTGCCGGCGCGTTCGCCGCGCGTGGCGATTCCAAAACGGTTGCCGTTGTCGATCACACGGATCGAATTTCGCAGCGGCTCGACGGCAGCGAGCACGACCAGGTCACATTCATTCTGAGCGACCAATCGGAAGACTCGCTCCAGACGGCCGTCCGCCGAGGAGTGTTCGACGGATATGTGGTGATTCCGGCAGAGGCGCTGGATGGCACGGGTCAGATGACATACTACTCGAGCGCGGGCGGCGGGCTCACCTTCGGAAACCGGCTGCAGCGCGTGATCAACCGCGTGATCGAGGAGGAGCGCCTCGAAGCGGCCGAAGCTCCGCCGGAAGTTGTCGAGATTCTGCGTACGAACGTCCCGCTCCGCAGTCTCACACTGACCGAGGAAGGTACCTCGGGCGATACGTCGCTCGCATCATCGGCATTCGGCTATGTGATCGGGTTCATCATCTATATGGCGATGTTCATCTACGGTAGCATCGTCATCCAGGGCGTCGTCGAGGAGAAGCAGTCGCGCGTAGTCGAGGTCATTGTATCGTCGGTGCGGCCGTTCGATCTCCTGATGGGCAAGGTGCTGGGTATTGGCGCGGTCGGACTCCTTCAGATGACGGTCTGGTGTCTGATGCTGGTTGGCGCGCTGACCTTTGGTGGGATCCTCGCCGCCGGCTTCATCAATCCGGCCGACCTGGACCTACCAACCGATGCCTCGCAGGAGATGGTGCTCGACGCCGCCGGTATCGCGCTGCCGACGATCTCTCCGGTCGTGTTTATTGGCTTCCTCCTCTTCTTCCTGCTGGGTTATTTGTTCTACGCCAGCCTCTTCGCCACCGTAGCCGCCGCCGTTGAGCAGCCTCAGGATGCGCAGACACTCATGCTGCCCATCACGG
>CAZRTY010000369.1:0-2235 GCA_964603055.1 uncultured Rhodothermales bacterium
GCGCCACCCCCTCAAGATGGTGCGTCTACCAATTCCGCCACCCGGGCAAGAGGGTAAACATGCGAGAGATCAATGCCCCCATCGCACGTTAGTCGGTCAATATACACATATCGACTGAGCCTCGGCAATCCGTTCACGTAGAGTTCGAAGTGATGCAGAGACATCGCATCGCCCGCTGCCGAAGTGCTCCGTCTCAAATATATAAACGGCAACACGGCCGCCCAAGGGGACTAACCCTTCTCGGACGGCCGTGCTCCGCTTAAAGGCCGAGGCTCCTAACAGGCCTCTTTATTTGACGAGCATCATGCGGCCCGTTCTCGCCTGGTCTCCCGCCTGCAGCCTGTAAACGTACATGCCGCTGGCAAGACCAGATCCATCGAACGTGACCGTGTGGATGCCGGCCGTCTGGAAGTCGCTAACGAGTGACTTCACCTGGCGCCCGAGCATGTCGTACACGGTCAACTGAACGTCCATCGATGCCGGAATCTCGTAGGAGATGGTCGTCGACGGACTGAACGGGTTCGGGTAGTTGCCGAGCAGCCTGAACTGCTTGGTCAGGAGATCATCCACCGACGTGCCGTTATCATCCTCCTCATACTCGGCCAGGAACTCGCGCAGCCAGACCATGGCCGGGCGCTCTTCACCATTCGAGCGGAGGAGGTTCATTTCACGGCCAGGTCTCCAGCCGCCCAGCTTCCAGCCCCACATCGTGACTCCTTCCACACCGGGGTGTGACCAGATCACCGGGAATACCCGCTGCATGGTTGCAAGCTGTACGGCGTCGGACTCTGCCTGCGAGTAGTTCGGATCAACAGGGTCGTCGTCGCTTACGTTGGGGTTACCTTCGACGTCCATTTCGGTAACTACGACGGGCCGCCTTGAACTCAGCTGATCGAGAGAGTTCTCAAGCGTTGCCGGCGTAACACTGCGCATCGTGAAATGGTGTCCTTGCACCCCAATGAGGTCAAGCAGGTCGCGCTCGATCAGCAGGTCGATGAGCTCAAGATATCGGGTCAGGTTGTTCCCACCCGTCAGGATGGCGTAGTCGTTAACCATCAGCTTCGTGTCGGGGAAGATCTCGCGGGCGAGTTCAAAGGCCGCGATGGCCCAGTCCCAGCCTGTCTCGCCATTACCGCCAAGCGCCTCACGGTACGTCCGCGGCGGCGCATGGAGCGGCTCGTTGACCACTTCGAGGCGATCGATGTCGTCATATCGATCGGCGACGGCCTGGAACCACTTACGCACGGCGTCCCGCTTCTCCTCGTCGGTCAACTCGCTCAGGAAGCCCGGCTGCTGACCACCCCACACGAGCACGTGGAAGCGGAACGGGAATCCGTTGTCTTTGGCCAGGTCGTAGGCGCGGTCGAGCCCGGCCCAGTTCCAGGTCTCCGGATCGGTGTTGTACTGATTCTGGACACTCCCCCACTTGCCTTCGTTCTCCGGCGTTACCTGGTTCCAGTAGTGGTGGAAGTAGGGCGCCGTGTTAGCGGCCTGAGAAGGCGAGTAGATGTTGCCGAGGTACTTGGACTGTCCGTCTGCCAGCGGCGGACCTGCGTAATGATCGATCGGTTCTTGCGGCCATTCGATCGATCCCGCATTGCCCTCATCCAGGTCTATGACCCGGTAGTAGAGATCCGCGAGGCCGAAGGCGAACTTGTCAAAGTCGATATAGGTCTCGCGGCCACCGATCTGGAAGGTCTGCGTCAGCTCGCCTTCCGGCACCACGTACGTAAAGCCTTGAGCGCTGCCGTAGGCGTTATTGGAGATGTTGAGCCACTTCCATACGCCGGCACCGGCGGCGCCATGACCGTCAACCACGTCCAGCTCCTCGGCCCAGCCGGCGCCACCGTCGATCTGATTGACAAACTGCCACTGATCGGCGTCGGTGCGATCTTTCTCGCCGAATCCGTCCGGGTAAAAGAAGCTGTCGTTGTCCGGACCGCCGCGGCCCTGGTCATCCTGCGTGTTCACACGAACGCGTGCGAACAGGTTGTATTCGCCGGCAGCCGGGAACGTGATCTCGTATGTCAGGACGTGCTCATCGCTTGTTGGTATGGAGCCATCGCTATCGCTTTCGACGTCGCGCCAATCGGTGATGGTGCGTACGAACGTCAGCCCATCGTCTTCGATGACTTCGAAGCCTGATCCGACTTCGGTATCCTCGGCTTCTACGATGACCGGAGCGGCTTCGTCCTCGGTCATGCTCGTGCGCACGATCCGCAGGTTGTCGAGGTA
>CAZRTY010000370.1:0-2232 GCA_964603055.1 uncultured Rhodothermales bacterium
AAGAACCGGGAAGCGAACCGGTTTGAGCCGATCTGACCATCACTCAATCACAACAACTTATGCATCGCATATCCATGCACGGATTCAAGGGCATCGTCCTGCCTCTGCTGCTTGCTGCCGTCATGTGGGCAACGCCCGCGGCAGGTCAATCCACCGAAGACATCCACCGGATGATTCGGCAGGAAGGCATTGAAAACTCTCAGGTGATGGACCATCTGCAGGTCCTGACCGATTATTTCGGTGCTCGGCTTACGGGATCGCCCACGCTTGAAGCATCAGGCGAGTGGACGCTCGAGCGGATGGAGAGCTGGGGACTTCAGAACGCTCGTAAAGATGAGTGGGACTGGGGCCGCCCCGGCTGGGAGAACGTGTGGTTTTCGGCGCATATGGTCTCGCCTGCGAAGGATGCGTTGATCGGTGAAGTGCTTGCCTGGACGCCCGGCACCAACGGTGCAGTCCGAGCCGAGGCAGTTCAAGTCGAGGTGCCCGAGCGGCCGACTGAAGAGGACCTCACGGCTCATCTCGACGGTCTCCGGGGCAGCCTCACCGGTAAGATCATTCTGCTTGGCGATGGCACGCCGTCGCCGACTCGCGAGATGGCGCGCCGGCATGATGACGAAGAGATCGCCGAACGCTTCCAGCCGGGTGTGACCGATGACGCGCCTGCGCGTCCGTACACCGTGCCCACTGGCGCTGAGAACGTGCTTTCCGCGCGGGAAGTCCGGTCGCGGATCGACGAGTTTCTGATCAGCGAGGGCGCAGCGGTGGTCGTCACGCCATCGCGCATGGAGCACGGCCTCATCCGGGCGTTCGCTAATTACACGTTCGATCTCGAGCGCTCGCTACCATCGGTCGTCATGCGTACCGAGGACTACCAGCGAATTTCGCGGCTGCTCGCGAACGACGTCACGGTCGAACTGGAGATCGATATCCGAAACAACGTGTACCCCGAGCGCACGACGGAGTACAACTACACGATCGACATCCCCGGCACCGACCTGGCGCACGAAGTCATTTATCTCGGCGGCCACATCGATAGCTGGCACTCGGCGACGGGGGCGACGGATAATGCGTCGGGTATTTCCGTGATGATGGAGGCGGTCCGCATCCTGCAGGAGCTCGGACTGCAGCCCCGGCGAACCATCCGCGTCGCGTTCTGGACCGGCGAAGAGCAGGGACTTTTGGGATCGCAGGCGTACGTGGCGAAGCACTACGGCACGTTCGAGGAGCCGACGGAGAACTACGAAAACTTCGGCGGCTACCTGAACCTCGACTCTGGAACCGGCCGCATCCGTGGGCTGAGCGTGTTCGGCCCGGTTGAGACCGCGCAGGTGCTACATGAGATCGTGCAGCCGTTCGCTGATCTCGGCGTCGTTGGTGCGCGCGAGACGGCCAGCCGGCGCCTCGGCGGATCGGACCACACCGCGTTCAACCGCGCGGGATTGCCGGGTATCAGCCTGGGCCAGGATCCGATCGACTACTTTACGACGACGTGGCACACGAACCGCGACACGTACGATCACATCCTTCCGGATGACCTGAAGCAGGCGGCGGTTGTGTCGGCAGCGGTGGCATTCGAACTCGCCACGCGCGACGAACTGCTGCCGCGTTTCGCTCCGGACGCCATGCCTGAAGGTCCGTGACGAATAGCGCGGCCGCCATATGGCGCAACCGCCCGTCGGCTCGGTTGCCGTTGTGGCTGCAGCGGTCGCTGGCAGTCATACGGCTTCTTCGGCCGATGAACCTGGTGATGCTGGCCGTCGGCGTCGCGCTGGGCGCCTTCCTGGCCGGAGGAGCCGCAGCGTTCGGGCTCTCCGTTCGTGGGAGCGTCGTCCTGGCGGCCGTCGCTGTTGTGCTCATCGGCGGCGGAGCCAATGCGCTGAATGATGTTTTCGACGTCGAAGCCGATCGGGTCAACCGGCCCGGTCGGCCGTTGGCGTCGGGCATATTATCACGCCCGGTGGCGGTAGGTGTGTGGCTGGTCGCATCTGGGATCGGCCTCGCGATCAGCGCGTGGCTTTCCGCCGAGCATTTCGTCGTCGCGGCCGTCGCCGTTGCGGCGATGTTCGTCTATAATTATCGGCTGAAGCGAGTCGCGGTGGCGGGCAATGTTATCGTCTCGGCACTCGTCGCAACGACAATCATCTTCGGTGCGCTGCTCGGCCGCGAACCGGGGCGAGGTGTGGTGGCCGCGGTCTTTGCGTTCCTTGTCACCCTTGGACGAGAGATTAT
>CAZRTY010000371.1:0-2227 GCA_964603055.1 uncultured Rhodothermales bacterium
CCTCATCCAACTCGCGCAGGTGCTCCGTCCACTTGGCGTCGATGATCGTGAGCATAGCTGACTGCTCGATGGCGTCATTGATCGCCATTCCGTCTGACTCGAGTGCCTCCTCAACACGTACCAGCGCGCGGAGTGCACGGCGTCCGTCGCTGAAGTCGACAAAGACGCGCTCAGGCTTGTTCTCCTGGTCGCCCTCGGCCATGCGGCGGATGCCGTCGCGGAAGGGCGCGGCAAGCGACTGGCGCTTCCGGTGGTAGAACTTGACGGCTTCGTCGAACACTTTGTCGGCCACGCCGTCCTCGCCCAGGCGCGCGAATGTCTGCTGGTCAATCTCGAAATCGAACGCCAGCGACCGCATGATGTCTTCGCGCAGGCCTTCGAGATCTCCATCGCCGTAGTAGCGCTCGACCATCTGGTCGACCACTTCGCGAAGCATCGACAGGACCTCTCCGCGGAAACGCTCACCAACGAGCGCATGGCGGCGGCGGTCGTAGATGACGTGACGCTGTGCGTTGAGCACGTCGTCGTACTCGAGCTGACGCTTGCGGATGGCAAAGTTGTTCTGCTCGACTTTCTTCTGCGCCCGCTCGATCGATTTGTTGACCCAGGGGTGCGTGATGACGGCGCCTTCCTCGAGGTTGAGGCGGTCCATCACCTTCGTCACACGGTCCGACATGAAGAGCCGCATCAGGTCGTCTTCGAGCGAGACGTAAAACTGGCTCTCGCCGGGGTCGCCCTGTCGCCCGGACCGGCCGCGAAGCTGGAGGTCGATGCGGCGGCTTTCGTGGCGCTCCGTACCGATGATGGCCAGGCCACCGGCCTCACGAACGCCCGGTGCGAGCTTAATGTCGGTACCACGGCCCGCCATGTTCGTCGCGATGGTGACGGCGCCCCTATGGCCTGCCTCGGCAACGATCAGTGACTCCTGCTTGGCGCGGTCGCGCTTTGCGTTGAGCACGTTGTGCTTGATGCCGGTTCGCGTGAGCATCCGGCTGAGCGTTTCGGACACCTCGACGGACGTCGTACCTACGAGGACCGGCTGTCCCTTCTCGTGGTACTCGCTGATTTTATCGAGCACCGCACGATACTTTTCGCGCTTTGTCTTGAAGACCAGGTCGTCGAGGTCATCGCGGGCAATGGGCTTGTTGGTTGGGATGACCGCGACATCCATCTCGTAAATCTTGTAGAACTCCTCGGCCTCGGTCTCGGCAGTACCGGTCATACCGGCCAGCTTTGCATAGAGGCGGAAGTAGTTCTGCAGCGTGATGGTGGCGTAGGTCTGCGTGGCTGCCTGAACCTTGACGCTTTCCTTGGCCTCGATCGCCTGGTGGAGTCCGTCCGAGTAGCGGCGGCCCGAAAGCACGCGGCCGGTGTGCTGGTCAACGATCTGAACGCGGCCTTCCTGGACGATGTACTCAGTGTCTTTCTCGTAGAGCGTGTACGCGCGCAGCAACTGCTCTATGGCATGGAGGCGCTCGGCACGGTCGGCGTAGAGGTTGTAGACTTCGCGCTTTTTATCCTCAAGCTCTTTGTCGAGCAGCGTCCGGTCGTTCTGAAGCTTGTTCTCGCGCTTTACCTCGTCGAGATCCGTCCGTGCGGCGAGTTCTTCCTCGAGATCCTTCCGCTTCTGTTCGTACTCCCTATCCAGTCGGGCAACTTCTTCGCCGACGTCCGGAAGGATGAACATGTCGGCGTCTTCCTTGGCGACACCGGCGGCGTACTCACGACCGCTGTCGGTCATCTCGATCGAGTGCTGTTTCTCGTCGAGGGCGAAGCTGAGCGCTTCGTCGACAAACGGCATACGCTTGCCGCTGTCCTGCAGGTAGAAGAACTCGGTCTGCCGCACGAGCTGAGCCACGCCCGGCTCCTGCAAAACCTTCTGCAGGCGCTTGTTGCGTGGAAAGCCCCGCTGGGCGCGCAATAGTGCCAGACCGGCTTCCTGCTCGGCATCGTTCGCCCGCTTCTTGTCGCCGGCTTCCAGCGCCTCGTCGCGCTCCTTCAAGTGGCGCTCCGCATCGGCGACGAAGCCAGCCACGACCCGCTGCTGGTTCTGAACGACTTTCTCAACGACGGGCTTGAACTCGGCAAATCTGTCGTCATTCGATTGCGGAACCGGGCCCGAAATGATAAGCGGAGTCCGAGCTTCGTCGATCAAAACGGAGTCGACCTCGTCGACGATCGCGAAGTGGTGCTCGCGCTGAACGAGTTGTTCGGGCTCCACAACGAA
>CAZRTY010000372.1:0-2226 GCA_964603055.1 uncultured Rhodothermales bacterium
ACTTCGTAGAGATACATCGCCCGGCGGGCTTAGCGGATGATCGAGCCCGGCAACGCCTCGGCTGAGATCGGTGCGAGATTACCATCGGGATCCTCCGCCATCAGCACCATCCCCTGGCTCTCCAGGCCCATCATCTTGCGCGGCTTGAGGTTCGCGACGATGGCCACCTTCCGCCCGACCATTTCCTCCGGCGTCATCACTTCGGCGACGCCCGCAAGGATCTGCCGCTGCTCGAAACCGAGGTCTACTTCCAACCTGAGCAGCTTCTTCGACTTTGGCACCGCCTCGGCGACTTTGACCTCGCCGATGCGGAGGTCCAGCTTCATAAAGTCGTCGAATTCTATCGTGTCTTTCATTGGCTCGTAATTGATATCCGGCGCCGGCGCATCGGCCTGATGAAGCTTCGCCACCTGCGCTTCAATGGTCTCGTCTTCGATCTTGGAGAACAGAATCGCCGCTTTGCCAAGTTCATGATCAACTTCCAGTAGCGGTTTCGCGGCGTCATCCCATCCGAACCCGTCCTCTCCTCCCGGAAGGCTCGAGCGGACACCGGTCAGCTTCAACATCTCGCGGAGCCGCTCGGCTGCAAAGGGAAGCACAGGCTCCATCAATACTGACAGCGCCGCGCAAATCTGCAGCGAGACGTGGATCGTATTGGCGGCGGCCTGCGGATTTGATTTCCGCGTGTGCCAGGGCTCGGTGTCGTTGAAGTACTTGTTGCCGAGCCGGGCCAGGTTCATCGTTTCGAACACGGCCTCGCGGTTCCGATACGTCTCATACGCCCGGCCGATTTTCTCGGGATAGCTCGCCAGTGATTTCAACGCCTCGAGATCGACTTCCGACGGATCCTTCAGCGCAGGCACCCTGCCGTCGAACATCCGGTGCGCGAACGTGAGCGTCCGGTTGACGAAGTTGCCCAGGATGTCGGCGAGTTCGGAATTTGCGTGAGCCTGGAAGTCTGACCACGAGAAGTCGGCGTCCTTCGTTTCCGGCAGCGTCGTGGCAAGCGCATAGCGAAGCTGGTCGGGGTCGAACTCTTCCAGATACTCGTGCAGCCACACGGCCCAGCCGCGGCTGGTTGAAAGCTTGTTGCCTTCGATGTTGAGAAACTCGTTGGCAGGCACGTTATCCGGCAGCACATAGTCGCCATGCGCCATCAACATCGCGGGAAACATCAGGCAGTGGAAGACGATGTTGTCCTTCCCAATAAAATGGATGAGGCGTGAGCGATCGTCCTGCCAGTACTTCTTCCATGCTTCGGGATCGCCGTTTTGCTCGGCCCATTCGCGCGTGGCCGATATGTATCCGATCGGCGCATCGAACCACACGTAGATCACCTTTCCTTCGGCATCCACACCCGCGGTTTCGGCAACATCAGCCGGCACGGGCACGCCCCAGGCAACATCACGCGTGATGGCGCGGTCCTTCAATCCGTCATGAAGCCAGCTCCGCACCTGACCGAGCACGTTCGGCTTCCAATCTGTGTGCGACTTGAGCCACTCTTCGAGCTTCGGCTGAGAATCGCCAAGTGGCAGGTACCAGTGTGTGGTCTCGCGCAGCTCAGGTGTGGCATCGGAAAGTGCGCTGCGCGGATTCACCAGCTCCGACGGACTCAGCGACGAGCCACACTTCTCGCACTGATCGCCGTAGGCATCTTCATATCCGCACACGGGACACGTGCCCTTTACGAACCGGTCGGCCAGGAATTGCTCGGCCTTCGGATCGTAGAGCTGCTTATCTCGCTTGAGCTTGAACACATCTTGCTCGGCGAGGCGGCGAAAAAAGTCCTGGCTCGTCTCTCGGTGTACGTCAGACGTCGTTCGGCCGTAATAGTCGAAGCTCATGCCGAACTTCTTGAACGAGTCGACGATCATCGGATGGTAACGGTCGACGATGTCTTTGGCCGAAATACCTTCTCCTTGCGCGCGAATGAGGATGGCAACGCCCAGCTCGTCCGACCCGCAGATAAAAACGACATCCTGGCCTTTCAGCCGCTGATATCGGCAAAAAAGATCGGCGGGGAGATATGCGCCGGCCAGGTGCCCGATGTGGATCGGCCCGTTGGCGTACGGCAGCGCGGAGGTGACGAGGATGCGATCGAAGCCTTGTTGAGACATCAAAAGGAAAAGGTTCGTTCTTGCGGAGGACGCGTCGTGAACGACGATTCGTGCCCGTAGTTCGTAACGTCGCGCGGTCTATGAAGCGTTAAGAAAAGAACTGGCAGAA
>CAZRTY010000373.1:0-2224 GCA_964603055.1 uncultured Rhodothermales bacterium
GTTTGTAATTGCGCGCATTTGGCGTATTCCACGTATTGCTGCTGACGATGTTATAATCGTTAATCATCAGCTTGCTGTCGGGGAAGCGCTCGCGCGCCATCTCGAAGGCCGTGATGATCCAGTCGAAACCGGTATCGTAGACTCCGTTGGTACCGCCAAGTGCCTCGATGTAGTTGGCATCACCACTTTCACCGTCAGGCAGTTGGTGGCCGTTGGACCCTTCGTTGACGACCTCGACGTACTCCATGTCGGGATAACGTTCGGCCACGGCATCATACCATGCCGTGATGGCTTCGAGCTGCTCCTCCGTGCTGAGGTCGTTGATCCAGTTCGGCTGCTGTCCACCCCAGGTAAGGATGTGGAAGCGGAACGGGATTTCATTTTCTTCAGCCAGCTTGTATGCGGCATCGAGTTCCGTCCAGTTATAGACGCCTCGCGTGCCTTCAACGGAGCCCCACTTGCCGGCGTTCTCAGGCGTAACCTGGTTCCAGTACGCTTCGAAGTGCTGGATCTGCGGTGCGCTGTAGATGTTGCCGAGCCATTTGTCGAGGCCATGGGCAAGCGGCGGACCGGTTGGATCCGGACGTGGATCTTCGGGGATCTCCGTCACACCTGGCTCGACGTTATCCAGATTGGATACCGTGTAGAAGAGGCCCAGCGGTGCGAACGCGAACTTGTCGATGTCCAGTCCATCCTCCCGACCACCGATCTGGAAGATGTTAGCCAGGCTCTCGGCCGAGACGACGAACGTATCGGGCGTACCGCCTTCCATCGCGTTGGCCGTCAGGTTGACCCACTTCCACACGCCGTCTGCTGCGACGCCGCGTCCTTCCAGGTACTCATCGGCAACTGAGAAGCCGGCCTGGTGCAGGCCGTTGACCATGGTCCAGGCTTCTTCGTCGGCGGGATCTTTCTCCCCGAACGTACTCCCGTAGAAGAAGCTGTCGTCATCGGCGCCATCAGGCCCGACCCTCACACGGGCGTAAAGCGCATACTCGCCACCCTCAGGGAATTCGACCGTGTAGCTCGCCGTGCGGTTCTCGCCTGGGAAGCTTGTGTCACCAGAGGACTCAGCCGTATCCGTCGTGATGCGGATGAAGGTGACATCGTCCTCCTCAATCGTTTCGAACTCGTCGCCGAGCTCACCGCCTTCGGCTTCAACGATGATGGGACGCGTCGAAACTAGCTCAGCGTCAAGGTCCACGACTTCCATGTCGTCAATGTAGAAGACCTGACCTACTTGGTTAGCCGAAGCGGACAGATGAATGCCGAAGGCACGAGTCTCGTCTGCACCTGCTGTAAAGACCGCTGATTCGACAGTAACCCAGTCCTCAGCCGAGATAGACCGGCCCCAGATCTGTGCTCCAGCCCCTGCGTCCAGGCTTATTGTTGCAGACGACGGGTTCTCAGCGCGGATCCGGAAAGAGACCTGATAACGATGGCCTTCAGTCAGAGCCAGGTAATCGTCTCCGTAGTGCACCACCTGGATGTCCCACGGCTCCTCGACTCCATCCATGTCTACGAGTTCAACACGGAGTATCTGGTTGGTGGCATCGTCCGGGTCCTCGACAATTTCCGCCGAGGCATCCGCTCCTTCCGTCGTCCACCAGAGGCCCCAGTTCAAGACGTCAGACGTTTCTCCCAGTTCAGAATGCTCGAAATCCCCGTTGACGTTCACAAGGTCTTCTCTGGGCGGTACCGGGTCCGGATCCTGACCTGGATCCGGCTCGGGTTCGGCCGTCAGGTCGAGGACCTGCATGTCATCGACATAGAAAATCTGGCCAACAGGATTCGCTTCGGCCGAAAGATGGATGCCGAAGGCCCGACTGTCATCCTCACCGGCAACGAATACGGCACTCTGAACCGTTGTCCACTCGTCGCCCGTAATCTGATGCCCCCAAATCTGAGCACCGGGTCCTGCATCCAGGCTAATCGTCGCCGCTGTAGGATTCTCGGCCCGGATGCGGAACGACACCTGGTATTCGTGTCCTTCCACGAGTGGCATGGCATTGCCACCGTAGTGGACAACTTGGAGATCATATGCATGCTCCACGGTACTCTTGTCGAGCAATTCGACGCTAAGCACATTGTTCGTAGCGTCATCTGGGTCTTCAACGACTTCCGCCTTCGCGCCTCCGTCCTTGAACCAGAGCCCCCAGTTCAGGACGGCTGATGTCTCGCCGACTTCTGATTGCTCGAAGTCGCCGTTCTCGTTCACGACTAC
>CAZRTY010000374.1:0-2218 GCA_964603055.1 uncultured Rhodothermales bacterium
TACTTGCTATTGTTCAGTCGGCGGCGATGGCGCGCCGCATAGCTCAAGTGTTATGTGGCAATCGTCTCCGAAGGAAGCTAGTCGCAACCCAGACACTGCCGATAATGGGTAGCGGGTTGTTGTTGTTCCGCCCCTCACCTGCTAACGTATAGATGAAAGCCACTATCTACGTCATAGCCATATTCGTTGTCCTCACAGTGATACCGTTGGAGGTTGTCGGTCAATCGCCGTATTCCTCTGAACCATTCAAATCGGCCCACCTCCTTGAGCCAGCAGAATTGTTGGTCGAAAGCGTATCGATCAACAACTGGCTCAACGAAAATCATGAACACCTTTCCGAAGAACAAGCGGCGCAGGTTCGCGAGTATCTATTCCTATTGATCGGGGAGAGAGTTCGGAGCAGATTTGCGAGTACTGGGGCGACCATGGGCCCGGACGATCTTCCGGTCGTGCCACTCTTGTTGAGATGGGCGAGTCTTCTCGGTGCCGTTGGTGCGGACCTCGTCGCCTCCGCCTATGCTCCCGAGATGGAGCCACTTGAGCTACCGGAGGTCCTCAGGGCGCATGAACGACACTTCGATGTCACGTTTGACGATCCTTTTATTGTCTTGAGCGCAAAAGACGACCTATGGTCAGTCCGGGTCCCGTTCTATTTCATGGTCTGGCAACTTGCTCGCCAGGAGATCGAAGGGCATCGGACCGACATTCTCGTTGCGTCCACGCTTCACTCAGCCCACGCCGATCACGATGGCGCCTCTCAGAGCACGATTCTATTCATCACTAGCGAGGAGGCGGCCCAATCGTTTAGCTCGAGGTGGCTTTCTCGGTTTGGCCTAGACGGCGCGAATTCGACGACGTCGGATTGGATCGAGGGAGGCACAACGTACTCAAGTTTGGGAGATGACACTGAGATGCAAGTAGAGGCTGTGATCTGGGAAGGAGAGGATCGTAGTTTCGCGGCGGTCTATAGCGGATTATCAGGCCCCTACAGGGAGAACTACGTTCATTTCCGGGACTTCGTGAACGATCTCGTGCGGTAATTGATGCCACATAACCTGTCGTTCAAGCGGACGCGCCGCAGACCGGCGTTGATTCTTTCGGTCGTCGGTGCTTCTTTGCCATAGAACATGCGGCCGCGTTGGCGCGCCGCATTGCTCAAGTGTTATGCAGCGGTCGTCTAACAGTCTAACCATTCTGCTCATCGTGATGGTGGGTGTCTCGATCCCAGCGCGCGCATGGGGTCAGGCGGGAAGTATTCGAGGAACAGCCTACGATGCATTCGACTCCCAACCGATGCCAGGAGTCGACGTGGTTGCATTCAGCGATGACGAGATGGTCGGATACGCAATCAGCGACGGAAGCGGAAGATTCGAGATCACCGGTGTGCCTATGGGTGCTCTGCGGATTGAGACGCGCTTCGTGTGTTATGAGCGTGAATCAACCGAACTGTTTCTGAACGGCCCGACAGCCGAAATTGACGTCCCGGTTGGACGAGTGCTTTCCGACGACGAATTGGCCTTTACGAGCCGGGATGCCGAAAGAGACCTCTCCGAGGGAAGAGTCCAGATTCTCGGAATTGGGACGGAAATACTTCCCGGACGAAGAGAGCGCCGAGCGTTGCGCTCTCTTGATCGCAAGTATGGTTTCTCATCCAAGAACCTAGGCTGCGATTGTTCTCCTTCCAACTGGCAGGGTGTCCGTGTTTACAATGCGGTGGTTCGTGCTCATTTGGACGAGAGGAACGGGCCGGACTGGTGGGAGCGATACCTTCAGGAACGGAAGACCATTCTCACACGAAGCCACTGACTAACGGACGCTGATCCGTAACTATCGCTCACACGGGAGATGCCACTGCTGGCTGTTTTCTTCTTCCGGCGGCTAGTCTTTGTTTGCTATTGAACGGCGATTGCGTACGTCGCGCCGCAGATCTCAAGCGTTATGCATATTGGAGGACGTCGTTAAGGAAACGGGGAAAATTAACTATGTCGAGATTCCTTCAAGGGATATCGAAGCAACGATGACGTTGTTTGCCTCGGCATTTGGGTGGTCATTCGTCGACTATGGTCCAGAGTATGTGGCCATCGAAAATGCCGGAATAGACGGAGGCTTTTACAAGTCCGACAAAATATCTTCAACGGAGAGCGGTAGCGTACCTTCCCCGTCCACTGAGCATTCTTCAGCCGCATCCAGGTCTATTTTAGGGAGTTAAGGCAATATT
>CAZRTY010000375.1:0-2209 GCA_964603055.1 uncultured Rhodothermales bacterium
AGCCTGACTCAGTAGTCAAGACACTATGGTGGATCCGACGCTCATTTATGTCTCGGCGGCGATCATGTTTGTGGTCGCAGGTGTGTTTCTCTTCTTTGTGTTGAAGGGGAATGAGCGGCCGCTGCCCGACGGTGCGTTTCAGTGGGTGGCTTCGGGGATGGCGGTGGTGCTTGCCGCCATCTCCGTGGTCATGGTCGTCGTTACCTACCGCGTCGACTCCGGCCTGATGCCGGTTACGAGCGAAGGCACGCCACGCGTGACGTCGACGGAAATGAATGCCCCGGCCGAGGACTTCGGCTTCCGCTTCGTCCATACCGACGAAGAAGGCCGGCTGATGGATTATCGAGGCGATGTCATTCTGCTGAACTTCTGGGCTACATGGTGCCCGCCGTGTCTTGAGGAATTGCCCGCACTGAACCGACTACAGGAGCGTTACCGCGATGAAGGGCTGACCGTGCTTACCATCTCCGATGAGCGTCGCGATCTGCTGATTGATTTCGAGAATCGCATTCCACTGCAGACGATTTCGGGATATCTGCCAGTTGATTCCCGCATCCCGCAGCCGTTTCGCCGGACGCTCGCCAGCCGCCCCACCACGTATGTGATCGACCGCGACGGCGTCATCCGCGACTTCTTCCTCGGCGCCCGTACCTTTGCTACCTTCGAACAGGTGGTGATGCCGTACCTCTTCCCGGCATCCACACCAGAATCCGACGAGGCAGTGAGCGCCGCCGACGCATGACGGCTCCTCGACAAACTCCTCATCACAAAGACCATCTTCGTCCGCTCAGACACCACCGGCACCGCGCGATGAAATCGCTTCCGCATCGCCCGTCGGGTGCAATTTGTGAGACGCCTCCGTTCTATGCCGTGGTATAAGAAGCTTCACTGGCAGATCATCCTCGGCCTCGTGCTGGGCCTCATCTTCGGGGTCGCTGCGGCGGCCGCGGGCTGGAGCGGGTTTACATCCGACTGGATTGCACCGTTCGGGACGCTCTTTATCAATGCGCTGAAGCTCATCGCGGTGCCGCTCATCCTGGTGTCGCTCATCGGCGGCGTGGCCTCGCTGAGCGATGTCAAGAAGCTCTCGCGCATGGGCGGCAAAACCGTCGCGATCTATCTTGGGACGACCGTCGTCGCGATCATCGTCGGGCTGGTCCTGGTCAACCTGCTGCGCCCCGGCGACACCGTGCCCGAGTCCATGCGCGATGGGCTCCAGATTACCTATCAGCAGGAAGTCGGCGAGCGCGAGGCACTGGCCGATATGACGCGGGAGCGCGGCCCGCTGCAGCCGCTCGTCGATATTGTGCCGGAGAACCTGTTCGAGTCGGTCGGCGACAACAGCAATATGCTGCAGGTGGTCTTCATGGCGCTGTTCGTGGGGATCGGCCTGCTGATGATCCCAAGAGAGAAGGCGCAGCCGATACTCGATATCGTGGAGGGATTGAACGCGCTCGTCATACGCCTCGTCGAGCTCATCATGATCGTGGCGCCGATCGGCGTGTTTGCGCTCATTGCCGACACCATTACCTCCATCGCACAGGATAATCTCGGGCAGATCGTCGAACTGCTGGCGGCGCTCGGCTATTACTGCATCGTGGTGCTGCTCGGGCTTTTCATCCAGATGCTGGTTGTCTATCCGCTGCTACTCAAGACGTTCACGCGGAGGTCGCCGAGGGCTCTGCTGACGGGGATCATGCCGGCGCAGCTTGTGGGTTTCTCAACGTCGTCGAGTGGGGCGACGCTGCCCGTGACGATGGAATGTGCCGAGAAGAACCTTGGCGTATCGGAGGAGGTGTCGTCGTTCGTGCTGCCGCTCGGGGCCACCATCAATATGGATGGCACCGCGCTGTATCAGGCCGTTGCAGCCGTGTTCATCGCCCAGGCGCTGGGCCTCGGGCTCGACCTCAGCGCCCAGATCACGATCGTTCTTACGGCAGCATTGGCGTCCATCGGAACGGCGGCCGTGCCGAGCGCCGGCATCGTGATGCTGGTGATCATCCTCGAGTCTGTCGGCGTACCAGGCGCCGGAATTGCGCTGATTCTGGGCGTCGACCGGATCCTCGATATGGTCCGGACAGTGACGAATATCACCGGAGACGCCACGGTGGCAATGATTATTGCGGAGTCTGAAGGTGCCCTGGCACCACCTTCAGACGATATTTCCGACATCAGGGAGGCACTCGAAGAGCGTGCGGTATAAGCAAGA
>CAZRTY010000376.1:0-2207 GCA_964603055.1 uncultured Rhodothermales bacterium
AGGCCCGCTCGGCATACGAGCGCGCGCTCGAGAATGCGATCGCCGCCGCAGAGCCGTATCGCATTGCCGGGACGCATCTCCACTTATCTGAGCTTGCCCGGCGGATGAACCTCGAGGGGGACGTCTTTCACCACCTCGGAGAGGTGGACCGCGTGATCGAACGCTTCGATTTCGACCGAGCTGATTTCGTGCGGGCAGAAGTCGGGCAGCGCCTCGCCGACGCGCTTGCCTACTTCAGTATCAAAGACCCCGAACGGGCGGAGGTAGCGCTCACGCGCGTGCGAGAAAGTATCGACTGGTACGATGCCGAACGACTGCACCACCGGCGCAATATGGCGACGCTCTCATACTTCGCCCTCATCAGCAGCGTCGACTTTTCACCCGAAACGTACGAGGAGGCGCTTCGATATTTCAGGCGGTATCTTCAGGGTCAGAATTCCCGTGAGGAGATGATCGGCCTGCGGACGTTAGCTTACTTCGAATGGCGGCTGGGTATGCACGACTCGGCCGTAGGTCGGCTCGAAGAGGCGATCCGGCGGGCCGGTGAACTAGGTGAGTATGAACTACAAGCTCGGTCGGCCTCCGATCTCGGGGAGATGTACTGGGCACGTGGAGAGATCGAGCTTGCCAAGGAATGGCTGCGGCGTTCGAGTGAGATCTTCGGTCTTCATGCCGCCGCCGACGGATACACGGAGACCGCTCTCGCGGCGTCGAGGCATCACGAGCCCTTGCGGCTTCTGGCTTTGCTGAAGCTCGAGGAAGGCCTCGTCCATGAAGCACTTGCGCTCACAGAGGAGTTCCGTACCCGGTACTTGCGCCACTTGCGGATTCAGGCCGGGCCCGAGCGTGCAGGTACTCGCGTCGACTCACTCGTGGCGATGCTGGAAGACGTGCGGTCAGAGATCGCAAACGTCGACGTCAACGATGGCGCGTATCACAGCGCGCGGTCGCGAGAGGCTTCGTTGCTCGTCGAGTTGACTCGTGTCGTTGAGCCGGCCGGGGATGAACTCGCCTATGACCTTGACGCGATCCAACGGTTTTTGCGCGCCGAAAACAAAGTCGCGCTGTCCTATGTGGTCTGGGATGCAAGCTGGTTGAATCCCATCAATTATAGCTACGTCATGGTCGTCACGCCCGATACGGTAGCGGCCGTGCGGATCGACACGGGGCATGACGCGCTGGCAGAAGCAGTATCGCAGGTCATCCCGATTTCAGACAAGCCGGGTAGGGGCTCGATCTCATTGGGCTCCATGGACTTGAGCCGACTTAAGACTCTCCATGATCTTCTTTTCAAGCCGGTGGACCGTTTCGTGGAAGATGGAGACCGAATTGTCGTTGTGCCAGACGGCCCCCTCTTCCGCGTCCCGTTCTCGGTTCTCGTGTCCGAACACGAGGGTCGCTTTGAGTACCGGGCAGCGCGATACCTGATGGAGGATCACGCGGTATCGCACGAATTGGCTTTGAGCTTGCTGCTCGCGCCGGGCGGCTCACCTGACGGCCGCGGCGCGTTTGCCGCCCTCGCGCGGAAGTCACACTGGAATAAGGAGGGCGACCTCCCCGACCTGCCGGCGGTCACGCAGGAAGTCCGAACCGTCGGACACCACTTTCGCTCGACCGATGTCATGGTACCGGACGGCGCCTCGCGCGATCAGCTTTTTCGCTCGCTCTCCGATGCCTGGGGCGTCCATGTTGCTACCCATGCCATCGTCCACCCGACCTCGCCGCTCTACCATCGGATCTTGCTTTCGGATGACGACCATACCGACGGAACCGTCTTTATGTTTGAGCTCCTCCGGCGGGCATTCGGAACGCCGCTCGTTGTTTTGAGCGGCTGCGCCACAGCCACGGGTCCCGTGTTCGGTGAGGGCATGGCCGGCTTCCAGTATGGATTTCGTGCCGCAGATGTGGGCGCGGTTGTGTCGACGCACTGGGCGGCAGAAGATCAGGCTATTTCTGGAATTATGACGTCCTTCTATCGAGAGCTGGCCGATGGAACGCCTAAAGACGAAGCGCTGCGAAATGCACAGCTCGAGTATCTCTATCAACACGAAGGATTGCTGGCGAGTCCGTTTCTATGGGGCAACCCCGTCGTTTATGGCGACACGTCCCCAGTGCCGCAGCACGTCATAAGAAGCTCGTCGGTGGGGATGCTTCCACTTGGCGCTGCTCTAGTCTTTGTCCTCCTCGGCATCCTCATCTTGGTGCTG
>CAZRTY010000377.1:0-2200 GCA_964603055.1 uncultured Rhodothermales bacterium
TCATCCTCGTCGATCGAAACGGATTGACCGGCCGGGGACACGATGGCGGTCCCGAGCTCGCCTGTGCCTTGATTTCCGACGGGGCCCCACATCAACACGGCCGTTCCGTCGTCGTCCTGCTGCGAAACCGTCTGAACGCCTGACCGCGTGACGAGGCCGGCTGCGACATTCATCCCTTCAACATCACCGGTTACCCACGTCTCCTGGCGGTAGAAATCCTGCCCTGCATCGATCGTGATGCGCCGCCGCTCCTGCACGGAGCTGTCGCCGGCATCCCACGGACCGTACTCCATCTCCACGACTGCACGGAGCGGACCGTTCGCCAGGATCTGCTGCGAGTGGAAGTTAGGAGCAGGGTGTAACTCGCCGTCTACGTATGCGGCCGTGCCCCCGCCACCAAGTGTCTGGCCAACGGAGAAGAAGTCGGCACCTTCGCCGTGGTCGGTGTGGTAATCGCCCGATTCATACCAGCGATCGAGCACCAGCGCATCTGTGCGCTTGGTAAACACATCGATGCCGCTGCTTACGAGATCCTCGAGCGTCCAGAGGCCTTCGCCGTAGGTGCGGAACGCCACGCGATCGTTCTCCCACGCGATGTCGTCGCGCCGCTCGTGGTGCATGGCGTAGACGAGTGGATCGAAGTCGGCCGAGCTCTCGACAGATTCAATGGTAAATGTACGCGATGCTCCTGCATTGACATCGGCGAGGAAAAGCAGCGACGTACGTCCATCGATCTCAACGACTTGCGAAGCGACCTCCTCTCCCGTTTCACCGTCGAGCACGCGCGTTCCCGAAAGATTGTCACCCAGCGTTTCGAGTTGCTCGGCATCCAGTTCAACGACGCGCCGATGCGCTTCGTCGGCCGGGTTGGTCACGGTTACGAGTACACTTTCGACGGATGTATCGGCCGTGCCACATGCGGCCAGAAAAAATGCCGTGAGCAAGGCAATGAAGATGGAGCTTCGCATGTTTACTGATCAGGTATTAAGGACGTGATTGTCTGAGCGGCTATCTCCGCGGAAAAGATCGGCCGCGAAAGCAACCGCAAGTGTTGGATGATTTAGGGATGATCGGCTCCGAAAGGGTCGGTGCCGTTCAGATATTCCTCAAGATTCGTGTATCCGTCGCCGTCTGGGTCACCGTGTGCATCGGCAGGATCATGCGGATCGAGGCCGTGCGCGATCTCCCACTCGTCCGGCATGCCGTCGCCGTCTGAGTCGACCGGCGCAACGCCGCCTTCGAGATGCGGCCAACCGCCGACGTCGGCCTGGCTGTCGATGAGGCGACCTTCGCCTTGCCGAATCATCTCGATGATCCGCCGATCGATGGCATCTCGACGTGGCAGCGTCGCACCGACGCTGTCGAGCAGGTACCCGGTCAAATCTCCGCCGCGCGAAGTAATCGATGGCGCGCCGAACGGCTGCTCAACAAATATCGAAGCGAGCTCCACGCCATCCTCCCTCATCAAAAACAAATCCTGCTGATGGTTCACATCGCGGCCTTCGAGCGTATTGCCGTGCGCATAGACGCGAGATGCATCTCCGCCAAAATGAAAGGCGGTCTCAGGATGACTGCTGAAGGGAAGCGGATACAGGTGATTCCCCTCATAATTGAGCCGCGTCCGATCATCGATGTTGTACCCGGATGCGTCTCCCCACCCGTAGATCAGATTATGGCGGAAGTCGAGTAGTGCATCTTTCGGGCGCGGGTTGCGGCTCCGATGTAAAGCATATATGGTGTGATGGATGGTCACACTGTCGGCATCGTCGATGAGCGTTCCATAGCCGTGTGCGCCTTTGTGATGTACCGACTCGTTGAGGCTTTCGGCGATGAGCGTGTACTGGATCGTGACGTTCGTGGCGCCCCCGGTCACACTGAGCACCTCGTCGGTCCCCCATCCCACAGAACAATGATCGACGACGACATGGCCCGCTCGGATGTCAATGGCATCTTGCTCCGCGCCCGACACATCGCCCGGCCAGACGCGCAGGTGCCGAAGCACAACGTGCGGTGCCTCGACAACAATCCCGTAGTGCCGAATGGCGACCCCGTCGCCCGGCGCCGTCTGTCCGGCGATCGTCACGTGTGGATGCTCGATCACGAGCGGTCGCTTGAGGTCGATGTATCCGCCCACGCGAAAGAGAATCATGCGCGCACCTTCGGCTTCGACCGCCTGCCGGAGCGATCCGTCGATCTCTTC
>CAZRTY010000378.1:0-2181 GCA_964603055.1 uncultured Rhodothermales bacterium
CAGACGTCGGTGAATCATCAGACGTCCAGAACTGGGCGCTCTGGTTCGCAGGAGGAGGTGCATCGGCAGCAGTTGTCGCGGACCCAGCTGATCCGAACAACAATGTTCTGCGGGTTGAGCTCAGCGACACGAGCCAGGCCTCTAATGGATGGGACTTCCAGGTTGTTCACTATGGAGGCGAAGGCAACGCGCTTCCGTTAGTTGAAGGGCATGAGTATCAGGTATCGGTACGTATCCGTGCAGAAAACCCGGAGGAGGCCGTTGTCAGCCTGGCGCTGAATGATAACGATGTCTCCGTGTGGGGTCGGGCCATAGAAGGCTCCGAGTGGAGTACGCTTGTCTCGGGAGTGTTCGTGGCAGGAGAGGAGGATGCGCAATCGTTTGGCGTGCATCTGTCGGCTGATGCCAACCCGAACGGTCAGGTCTTCTACATCGATGACATGAAAGTCATGGACCTGACGGCCACGCCTGAACCGGGCGATGAAGAGGAAGAGCCGCTTCCGGATCCCTCTGACGGTAGCGAACTTATCGTCAACGGCGGATTTGAGAATGGTCTTGAAGGCTGGAGCACGCACCGCGGCGCACGCCTCGAAATCGAGACGGACGAAGTACACACCGGGGAGAACAGCGCTCTGGTCACGCAGCGTAGCGAAACGGGCTCGGGCCCGCTACAGTACCTGACCGGTCAGGTGCGGCAGGGTGAGCAGTATTACTTCTCCGCCTGGGTGAAGTACGTGGAAGGACCCGATGAGAAGCTGTTCCAGATGGCGATGCAGAACGGCCCGACGTGGGAAGGCATCGAGATCATGGGCGGCGCCACGATTCAGCGCGGCGAATGGAGCCAGATCGAAGGAGTCTATACGATTCCGGAAGACGCAGACCTGTCGCAGACATTCATCTTCCTGGAAACCGTATGGGTCGAATCGCCCTCGCTCGAAGATGACCTGTTCGACTTCTACGTCGACGAAATCTCGGTCGTAGATATGGGTCTCGTGTCAGATTCACGTCTGCCCATCATCGTTGAAGCCGAAGGCGGTGAGCTCGGCGACGAGTTCGAAACGATTGAGGAGGACGATGTCACCTTCATCCGCATCACGACGGATACGGCTGAGTCCTCTGGTGACACAAGCTTCCCAGGCGAGAACCGCACGGCGAGCTACACGGTCGAATTCCCTGAGGGTGGCGAGTATGCGCTTTACGCCCGTGTGAGGGTCGGGCCTGATGGCGCCGATGACGACAGCTTCTTCTACGGGAGTACGTTCGGGGAGAAAGATCCCGCCGACGAAGAAGCCTGGACCATGGTCAACGGCCTGCACCAGGCCGGCTTCTCAGTTGCCGATGAGTACCTGGAAGGACGCGGCGTCGCAGCAGACGGCGTGTGGAAGTGGGTCAACCTGACGGCCAACGCGATGGAAGGCGGTACGCCCGATACGTTCGTCGTCTCGGCCGAGAGCCTGGCTAACATCTTCCAGATCGGTGGTCGGGAGGATGGACTGGACATCGACAAGTTCGCGTTCGCACCGCTGGGCCTCTTCTACACGGTATCCAATCTGGATAACGTCGAGCCAGGTGTGACGGAGATCCCCGAAGATCCACGTCCGGATCCAACCGGTCCGCCGCTTGCCCATGGCCTCGACAAATGGCTCGGCAACATCTACAGCGCACCGCAGATCCAGCACTTCGAAGCGTACTGGAACCAGGTTACGCCTGAGAACGCCGGCAAGTGGGGCTCAGTGGAAGGCACGCGAGGTGTCTACAACTGGACCGAGCTTGATGCCGCATATGACTTGGCTAAAGACAATGGATTCCCGTTCCGCTTCCACATCCTGACGTGGGGTGGACAGCAGCCGGGCTGGATCAACGATCTCAGCACCGAGGAACAGCTCGAAGCCATCATAGCATGGTACGATGCCGTCGCCGAACGTTACCCGGATATGGAATACGTTGAGGTCGTCAACGAAGGGTCCAACGGCCACCAGCTACCTGACGGTGAGAGTGGTGATGCCAACTACATCGAGGCACTCGGGGGCACCAACGGTGTCTATGACACCGGCTTCGACTGGATCATCACGGCGTTCGAGATGGCGCGCGAGCGCTTCCCGGACAGCAAGCTGATGATTAACGACTATAACATCGTCAGCAGCAATACGTGGAATACGCCAAATGCGCGCAATTACAAAC
>CAZRTY010000379.1:0-2170 GCA_964603055.1 uncultured Rhodothermales bacterium
GCTGCGCTTACGCTGAGATCGGCAGACGCAGAGTCGTGGATGCCCGATATGCGGTCGGCCCGCGCCGTGAATGCCGCGTTGAAGTCGGCGGCATTGATCGCACTCGTGATGATCGAGTCGGCGCGGATGCTGCCTTCGGCGGTAAGCTGGGAGCCAAGCGAGGCTTCGAGATCGAATGCGGCGTCGGTGTTGAGCCCCGCGAGGCCGGGATAGATCGATGCCAGAATGCGGCTGCCAACGAATTGACCCGATGCGGAGAGGCGGATCGGCGCCGTTACGACGAGCCCGGCTGTGGATGCATCGGCGGCGACTATAAACTCGTTGGAATCATATCGCTTCGCTCGCTCGCGTTGTGCTGCGTCGGAGATCGCTTGCGTCCATCGGTCGATCTCGGCGAGGAGAGCCGTCGGGCGGGCGTCGATTTTCACATCGGCGTGCAGCACGTCCCCCCGCAGCCGGACTTCAGGATATCCGTCCGGACGCGCGATTAAGAGGTGGTGCCGGTGCGGCGGGATGACGTCCTCAGTCCCATCCTTCCAGATAGAAGATGGATGCACGTCGGCACGGACTTCAAGCTCGAGGTCATCGAGTCCGCGTCCCCGGCCACTCAATGCAACCTGACCATGGATCCGCGTCGAGACCTCATTTCCTTTGAGCCACCAGTCGGCTGCATCGAGGCTGCGGACCGTAGCGTCTGCAGTAAACGTCGGCACGTCCCCGTGCATCCCAAACGTGCCCGTCATGGTGGCGACGGACACGCCCTGCCGGACGCCGGCGCGCGCCGTTACGACGTCACCGGTCAGGTATAGATCGACGCCAAGGCTGTCGAACATCCGATCTCCGATGCGGCTGTTGCCGAAGCGGCTGCGCAGATCAATGGTCGCCGGCCGGCCGTCCACAAGCCGTCCTTCCGCCCGCATTACGCCGTTGATGCGCGTGCCCGCCGGGACCGCATCGATGAGTGCCTCCGGCTCGACGCCCGTGCCTCGAAGATCAGTCAGAAACGTGAGCGCGCCGTCGCGGCTGTGATTCAAACGCACAGGTCCGGCGATTACGCCGCGTTGAGTGCGCAAATTGAACGTGCCCTCGAGCGACGCCTCGCCCCGTCCGTCGTCGGCGAGATTCACCACCCCGGCAGCGATTGCCTCGATGTCGGACTGCCCGAGTCTTCGGTAGCGGTCGGTCGGTAAATCCGGAAGTAGAGACGCGATGTCGCTCGGATAGAGCCGCGTAGAGGAGAGGCCGAGTTCATAATCGGCTTCGTGCGGCAACCCGAGGATACTGCCCGAAAGCTCGATGCGGGATCGATTGTGAGCGAGTGATATTTCCTCGACTACAAGCTGGTCGAGCGCGCCATGCAGCCTCACGTTGACCGCCGTCACGCCGTGCAGGGGCGATACCGGGAAAATCCGCCGAAGCGTCGCGCCGTCGATCTTCGAGCGGTCGATGGTGAGGTGTGGATCGACCGTCGTCTCGACGTCCGCATCCATGGGAAGGTGCGCGGCGAGGTGTAGGTCTGTCTCGCCCGAGCGGATAGCCATTCGGGGGATGGTCAGTTGGCGGTCCCGAAAGACGAGGCCCCCGTTGATCTCGAAGGTGTCGTCGCTGCCGTCGTCGAGATGAAAGCTGAGCTTTCGCAGCGTGAGCGTTGTGCCGGTGCCGCCGGCGCCAAACGAGGCTTCGCCATTGATACCGCTCGCGGCGGCATTCGTGTAGTCGAACAATACGCCGCTTTCGACGAGGGGCACAGCGGCGTCGCGTCCGGTTGTGCGGACGCTCCCGTCCACAATGTTGAGCCGCGTCGTCTCGAAGCGCCACGGACGTGTGCTGATGCGCGGCCTTGCTTCGCGCTGGAAAACCCGGCCGATGTTGGTCGTTCCGTCCTCGAACACGACATGTAGCTCCGGCCGGATAATCGTCAGCCGCCCCGCAACGATCGACCGGTCGAGCAGCATCCGCCAGTGCGGCCGCGCGATCAGCGAGTCGGCCGCCAGCACGACGGCGCCCTCGTCGTCCTTGATGCGTACGCCCGATGCGAAGACGTGCTGGAGCATGTTGCCCTGCAATGCATCGATTTCGAGCGTACCGTTGAACTCAGCGGCAAACGACCGCTCGATCTCGGCACGCAGCACGTCACGCCCGACCTCCGTCCGCGTCAACGCGAAGAACA
>CAZRTY010000380.1:0-2166 GCA_964603055.1 uncultured Rhodothermales bacterium
CTGACCGATGACGGTGCCGGCGATGCTCGGCCTGCTGATTGCGGGCGTCGGCATATTACTACTGCTCGTCATCGTGGTGCGCCTGCCCGCATTCGTGGCGCTGCTCGTTGCGAGCCTGATCGTGGCCGTGATCGGCGGCATCCCGCTCGCTGAGATTGCAGGCGTGATCCAGGAAGGCATGGCCGGTACGCTGGGCTACATCGCCATCGTGATTGGCGTCGGTGCCATCTTCGGCGAGTACCTGCAGCGATCGGGCGGCGCTGAGCGAATAGCGACGCACATGCTCCAGCGCTTCGGCGAAGATCGAGCACCGTGGGCGCTTGGCATCACCGGACTTGTGGTGGCAACGCCAGTTTTCTTTGATGTTGCGCTGATCCTGTTTCTGCCGCTCATCTATACCATCGCGCAGCGCACGGGGCGTTCGTTATTGTACTACGCGATACCGCTGCTGGCCGGCATCGCCGTGGCGCATGCGTTCATCCCGCCGACACCCGGCCCGGTCGCCGTGGCGGCACTTATTGGAGCCGACCTCGGCTGGGTGATTCTGTTTGGGATTGTGTGCGGGTTTCCGGCGATGTTGGTGGCCGGCATCATGTTCGGCCGGTTTGCCGGAGATCGACTGGACGTCCCAGTGCCGGAGTTCGTCCTTGGCAGCGCGCCGGATGTACGCGGACGCGTGCCGAGCTTCGGGCTGACTGTGGGCCTCATCCTCGTGCCGCTGCTGCTCATACTGATGAGCACGGTTTCGAGCGTCATGTTGCCGGAGGACGATATCCTGCACGGTGTGCTGCAGTTCATCGGACACCCGTTCACGGCGCTTATTATCGCCGCCCTCCTCGCCTATTACTTCTTTGGGATCCGCTGCGGCTATACGCGCAAGGAGCTGCAGGATTTCGCGGGACGTGCGCTGGAGCCCATCGGGATGATCATCCTGGTGACGGGCGCGGGCGGTGTATTCGGCCGCGTGCTCATCACGACAGGCATGGGCGAGACGCTGACCGAACTGATGGCGGTATCCAACATCCCCATCATCCTGTTCGCGTTCGTCGTGGCCGTCATCATTCGCGTTTCGCAGGGTTCAGCCACGGTGTCGATGGTGACGGCCGCCGGTCTCACCGCCCCCCTGGTCGCCGCCGGCGATTACTCGGGCCCGATGCTCGGCCTCATCACCGTAGCCATCGCTTCCGGCGCCACCGTGCTCTCCCACGTCAACGACTCCGGCTTCTGGCTCGTCGGGCGGTTCCTGGGCCTGAGCGAGGCGAACACGCTGCGCACCTGGACGGTCATGGAGACGCTGGTCGGTGTGGTCGGCGTTGGTACGGCGCTGCTGATCAGCCTGTTCATCCCCTGACAGGCAGTCAGCGACAAGCGGATTATCCGCGGCGTCAGATGCTGAGGCCTGTTCGGATGGTCTCGACGATTTCGTCGGGCGTCAGCGAGATATCGACGACGAGCGCGGCGTCCGGCTCCTCGAGCGCGGCGAACTGCGAGGCGAGCAATCCCGCCTTGAAATAATGCCCGGCCCGGGCCTCCATTCGCTGTTCGATCAGCTCGTAGCTTCCCTTCAGATACACGATCTTGACCTGGCCGTCGCAGCGCAGGATGCGCCGGTAGGAATCCTTGAGCGCCGAACAGGCGATCACCGCAGGGCGCTCGTTTTCAAGCTGCTCGACGACCAGATCTCGGAGGCGAAAGAGCCACGGCTTCCGGTCCTCGTCCGTCAGCGGTATTCCGCGGGACATTCGGTCGATGTTCTCCGGCGGGTGCAGATCATCGGCATCGTAGAACGGCCAGCCGAGCTTCTCAGCCAGCCGCAGTCCGATCGTCGTCTTGCCCGATCCCGAAACGCCCATGAGGATGATGATCATGATGTTCGGGTCAGACTGTGAAATGGTTCAAGCTTACAAATATCACGGAGAAGAAAAGTCTGTTCAAGAGGCGACTATTCCAGGTTGATGCGGATCGTCTTGACGCCGCCAAATCGCTTCACGCTGCCGTATTGCTGCACGCTGTCATAAAGTATAACGAACTTCAGATGGTGCCGCGTTGAGAGGCCTGAAATCACGGTGCGCCTCTTTCGCGCCTGGCCAGAAGCGTCTCAGCAGGAAGGAAAGTTAGATGACGAGCCGAGGTCAACGCCTGTTTTCCCTGCTCCATACTAGCACT
>CAZRTY010000381.1:0-2155 GCA_964603055.1 uncultured Rhodothermales bacterium
AAAATGAATCGTGAAGCTCAGCTCATCTACGCCGAGTCCGGGGATCTGCGTGAGGACGCTCGCAAGTGGCCTCGGCCCGACGATCGTCAGCGGTTCTTTCCGGTGGTTGAGTGATAGCGACGTGAGCAGGCCGGGGAGTCCGAAGAAATGGTCGCCGTGAAGATGGGTGATCAAGACGGCGTCGATGCGAGCGGGGCTGAGACCGGCAGCCATCAGCCTGAATTGCGTGGCCTCGCCGCAGTCGAAAAGCAGAATCCTGCCGCCGCGTTGCAGCGCGGTTGCCGAGAGCCAGCGCTCACGGGTGGGTGTGGCGGACGACGTGCCGAGCGGGATGACCTCCGTCTTCATCAAAGTGAGCTGATCTCCTCCTCGAGCAACTGCTTCCGGTAGAAGTCGGCATAGACGCCGTCGGCCTCGATCAGCGCATCGTGGGTGCCGCGTTCAACGATCCGGCCTTCATCCATCACCAGAATCAAATCGGCATCCTGGACTGCCGAGATCCGATGGCTCACAATCACGATTGTCCGTTTGCCGAAATGCTCCTTGAGGCGGCTCAGAATCCGCTGCTCGGTCTGCGTATCGACGGCCGAGAGTGCGTCGTCCAGGATCAGGATGCGCGGCCGACGAATGAGTGCGCGGGCGATCGATGAGCGTTGTTTCTGTCCGCCGGACAGCGTGATGCCGCGTTCTCCCACAAAGGTCTCGAAGCCGTTGGGGAACTCCTCGATGTTGTCGAGCAGCTCGGCCTCGTCCGTCGCACGCTCGATCTGCGACATCGGGGCGTCGATCTCGCCGAACGTGATGTTGTTTGCCACGGTGTCGGAAAAGAGGAAGACCTCCTGAGGAACGTAGCCGATGTTGGACCTCAGCACCTCGATCGGGATTTTGCGGACGTCCCGCCCGTCGATGGACACCTTGCCGACCGTCGGATCGATCAGGCGAGGGATCATCTCCACGACGGTACTTTTGCCGGAGCCGGTGCGGCCCACGATAGCGAGCGTCTTTCCCGCGTCGATCTCGAAAGAGATGCCGTCGACGGCTTTAGACGACGTGCCTTCGTAGACGTAGGAGACGTTGTCGAGGCGTATGGCACCTTCGATGTCCGTGACGGAATGATCCGTGAGGTCCGTATCAGCGATGTCCGGCTCGGCGTCGAAGATGTGGTTCAGGCGCGTCATCGAAGCGGATGCACGCTGCACCATCGTAATGACGAAGCCCATCGATGCCACCGGCCACGTCATCAACGAGACATAGATGATGTATTCCGCGATGTTGCCAATGGTGATAAGCCCCGCTGCGGCCTGCCTTCCCCCGACCCAGACGACGATGATGGTCGAGAGACCGACGAGCAGCAGAAAGGCGGGCCGAAATGCCGAATCTACTTTCGCCAGGTCGAGCATCCGGTTTCGATACTCGGCGCTCTCCCGTGCGAATGCATCCGCCTCTGCTCGTTCACGTGTGTAGGCTTTGAGCACCCGAATACCAGACAGCGCCTCCTGGACGCGGCTCGTCAGCGTGGAATACTGCCGCTGAATCGCATCGCTGCGCGAGTGCACCATCCGCGCCATGAGAAACACAGACAGCGTGAGCAGGGGCATCGGGATCAGCGCATAGAGCGTCAGCGACGGTGATATCAAAAACATCACCGTGATGGCCGTGACCATGATCGTGACCGCACGCGTCACGTACATGATGGCGGGGCCTACGTACCGGCGGACGTGCTCGATGTCGCTGGTAGCACGCGTAATGACGTCGCCCGTCGAGTAGGTATGGTAGAACCGCTGCGGCAACCGCTGCAGGTGGTCGTAGAGGCGGTTGCGCAGGTCGTACTCGATGTGCCGCGACGCCACGACCACGGTCTGCCGCATCAGGAACGTGAAGAGACCACTGATCAGGCTGAGCAGGATGACGACGCCGGCAAATAAGAGCAGCGTGCCAAAGAATCGCCCGTAGAAATACGAATCTACGGGCGTTCCCTGGTACGTGCGGAAGGTCTGTACGAAGGCCGGTACGGAGTCGACGGCGTGCCGCACGACGATGGGCACGAGGATCGAGAACACCGCTGACGCAACGGCACAGATCAGCCCCGGAATGAAAAGATGCTTATATCGCCAGAAGAAGCGGTTAAGCCGGGCGAGCGGTTGCATGAGCTGGA
>CAZRTY010000382.1:0-2151 GCA_964603055.1 uncultured Rhodothermales bacterium
CGATGAGCGTCCGCAGCCGCCACGCGCCCACGTTCGGCACGAGCGAGAGCGCGACCAGCGCCTCGTCCTCCGTCAGCGTAGGCGTGTCATCATCAGACCAGAGCGAGCCCTGTTGCATCATGCCTCCGAAAGGTCACGTCTCCGATAACTCGTCGCCCGCGCGAACGGCCTGCCATAAATCGTGCCGCAACTGCTCGAGCCCCTCGCGAGACACGGCGCTAATGACGCGTACGTCGGTCTTCGCGGGGAAGCTCTCGTGCAGACGCGGCAGCATCTCGCGACGGTCGTCTTCACTGATCAGATCAAGCTTCGACAGGGCCACGATCCGCGGCTTGTCGAGCAGCTCCACGTTATAGGCCTCGAGCTCGCCAAGAAGCGTGGCGTATTCGGTGAGCGGATCCGGACTTGTGATGGGGATGAGGAAGAGCAGAACGGCGTTTCGCTCGATGTGTTTGAGGAACTGCAGCCCGAGGCCGCGGCCTTCACTCGCGCCTTCGATGATGCCGGGGATGTCGGCGATGACGAACGACTCATAGTCGCCGACATACACGACGCCGAGCGATGGTTCGAGGGTCGTGAAGGGATAGTCGGCAACTTTAGGCCGCGCCGCGGAAAGAGACGACACGAGCGTGCTTTTGCCCGCATTTGGGAAGCCGACAAGCCCGACATCCGCCAGAAGCTTCAGCTCGAGCGTGATATCATACTCTTCGCCGGGTTCGCCGGGCTGCGAGTGCCGCGGCGCCTGGTTGGTTGACGATTTGAAGAAGGTATTGCCCTTCCCCCCGCGTCCGCCCTGTGCGATGACAAACCGGTCGCCGTCGGCCGCAATCTCTCCCACGACCTCATCTGAGTCGGTATACTTGATGACGGTGCCCGGCGGGACGCGCAGGATGATGTCGTCGCCATCCTTCCCCTTTTTGTTGTTGCCCGACCCCGGCTCGCCCTTCTGCGCAAAGTGATGCCGGTTATAACGGAGGTCGAGGAGCGTGTAGAGGTTCGCATCCCCCACGAGGATCACGGAGCCGCCCTGCCCGCCGTCGCCGCCGGCCGGACCACCGCGTGGCTCATACTTCTCCCGGCGGAACGCCACGGCACCCGCGCCCCCCTTTCCGCTGCGGACTGTGATGGTAACGTAGTCGACGAATTTCATGGCGGCTGCTATCGATCCCGATGACGAGGCTCTGCCTCCCAATATACTCCCGTGGACATGCAAGTACGTACGGCATCAAGACGCAGGCGCCAGATCCGCGTAACAGCGCCGCACGAGCGCTGAATACATGACAGGCTCAGGCCATCGTGCGAAGCTCCCTGATCATTACGCCGCCGATTACCCAGCCGCGCGTTCAGAAGCGCGCCACACGTAGCGGTACCAGAAGAGCGGCAGCGTTAAAACACCCGCGGAGCACAGGCCGAGCACCCAGAGCGCCTGCCTGCCGATGCTCATCGATGTATCGCGCAAGACCTGTAGCACGAACAGCACCACGAGACCGAGGCCGAGCAACATTGCAATCGCCAGCACGATGAGGATTGCCGGAAGCGGGTCGAGCTCGATGCCCGTGCTGTGCCAGTACCGGTGTATTACCCCGAAGATCAGAAGGCTGACGAGCGGCGCGAATGCGACGACTCCCAGAACGATCCTGCCTCGACGGTTCATAGGTAAGGGGATGACGATGAGGAAGTGGTCGTCAATATATCGCGCATCGGATATCATGGGCCGAACATCGCGCGCCCGTCTCGTATCTTCGGGCCTTGCAACGCCACACACGTCCTATTTCGTGAAGCACATTACCATATACACCGACGGCGCATGCAGCGGCAACCCGGGTCCGGGCGGATGGGCCGCCGTTCTTCAATACGGCACGCTGGAGCGCGAAGTCTCGGGCGGCGAGGCCCAGACCACGAACAACCGCATGGAGCTCACCGCAGCGCTCGAAGCCTTGCGCGCGTTGAAGGAGCCATGCCGCGTCGACCTCCACACCGACAGCGCATACATGCACCGGGCCTTCACTGAGCGATGGCTCGACCGGTGGCAGCGTAATGGCTGGAAGACGGCGTCAAAAAAGCCCGTCGAAAACCAAGACCTGTGGGAAGGTCTGCTCGAGCAGTCGAAACGTCACCAGATCCGCTGGATCAAGGTGAAGGGCCACGCCG
>CAZRTY010000383.1:0-2149 GCA_964603055.1 uncultured Rhodothermales bacterium
CGAGCGGCGCGGTGAGCAGGCTGGACGTCCGGCCCGTAGCCTCGGCGCCGTCAACACGGTAGCGATCGGCCGCGCGCCACCATGCACCGGTCGGCTGGAGGTCCGACATGAGGTCGCGCCGTTCGGTGTGTACGTACTCGACGAGGAACGGCACGCCGTTTCCATCCCCCCGCGCGATGTTGCCGTCGAAATCCGCCGCCACGATTTCGTAGCTCAGCTGCCAGCCCGCCTCGGGCTCGACATCCGTATTAATTACGCCGCCAAAATATGCGGCCGATGTATCGGACATCGCGAGGCGCGCTTCCCCTTCCTCTACAAACACGCCGTCTCGATCTTGCAGGACGTACGGTAGACGCACCGACTCCACGCCAACGTTGTCCCGTACTTCCACAATTATTTCCGGCGCACGCGCGCCGGCGCTGATGGAGATGGCTTGCTGCGGCGTCGTGATGATTTGAGGAGGTTCGTCGTCGGCGGGGCGTTCGGCTACGAAGGTGATGTCGTCCACATACCAGCCTGCGGCTTGGCCCGCCGTGTTCTCGCTCTGCGCCGCGTCGAACCGCACCCACACGGAGTCCGCCATTGGCAGCGGCACGACCTCGCGCCGCCAGCCGAAGCTATATCCCGCGAACGCCGGCTCACCGGCAAGCGGATGATCGGCACCGAATGCAGCCGAGTACGAATCCTCGGGCTCGGCGATGATCCATGTGTCTCCGCCGTCCACGGAGTACTTTACACTGCCGCCGGCCGTCACGGTGTTCTGGTTTGGGGGGATGGATGCCGCGCCGCCATCAAAGTCGTGCCAGTGCCAGAAAACGAGGTGCGGGGATTCGGCGGTGCCAATGCGGACGGGCGGAATCAGGAGCGACGACACATCCCCCGCTGCCCCGCCGAGCGGGGCATGCCACGCGGCTTCGCCTTCCCATGCGATGTGCGTTCCGAGAACGGGAATCCCACAATCCCACACACCCGAGGCCGTCACACCGTCATCATCACATTCAAGACGAAAATGGCGGATGGTGATATCGCTCACGACCTCAAATGCGAACGTACCTGACGATGCGGTATTTCCGGCCAATGCATTGTCGCGCGCGTGGATGCGGTAGGTGATGACATCGCCGGGCGCGAGGTCTATGTTCGGGAAGGTGCCGGTGAAGTCGTCTGCCGCTTGCGCCAATCCGAAGGCGCCCTCGCCGCCGGAAGACGCAAAACTCACCCACGCCGAGTCGATGCCCATTCGATCGGTGATGTGGGCCGAGATCGTCGCCGGCCACGCAGGATGGCTCACCGTCGTCGGCGGATCGTGCGAAATCACCGGCGGATCGAGATCCGGCCCGGTCTCGACGGCAAAGAACGCATCCGGCGCGTTCAAAGGTAGTCGCGTGGCGGTGCCGCCAGGTCCGACGACCTCGATGAAATACCGAACCACCGAACGTCCGGCCGAAAGCGGAATGTCGACGACGTAGGTGGAATCCGACTGATGGACGAATGCCGTGCGTTCTTCAGTCGCCTCATCGTCCAGATGGACAAAGTAGGCGATGTCAGGCGGCGTCTCTCCCGTGATGTAGGCGGTGAAGCGCAGCGTACCGGTTGTGCGCTCGGTGGACGGCGGCGGCTCGTGGCGCACGATTGGCGCGAACTCAGCCGTCTGCACGAATCCGCGCCGGCCGAAGACGTCAAGCAGCGTCGAGAGGTGCGCGCCGTCGTGGTAGTCGAGATCAGCCTGGATGATCGCTTCGGCCGCATCCTGCATCGTGGCCGGCGGAATCAGGTAGAGATGCGAAAGCAGATTCAGGCGGTCGGTCATCTGCCTCCCCAGCACGTCATAAACCTCCATCAACGTCGTCGCCCAGAGCGTGCCGTCGTTGTAGATATTGCACGCGCCGCGCGTACAGGGCGCGTCTTCGGGATACATCCCCGTGTGCTCGAGATAGCGGCCCTCCCACGATTCATTGCCGTCCCACGTGAAGACCTTTCGCCAGTCGCGCGGCGGCACGGCGCCCGTCTCGATCATCTCGCGCGTGTACGACACCGCCCAGTAATCGGCCCAGCCTTCGTGCAGCGCCTGTCCCTCCAGCGACCCCACGCGCAGGTTGCGCGCCGAGACCTCGAGCAGCGCGTGCGCATATTCATGCAGGATGACGTGCGC
>CAZRTY010000384.1:0-2144 GCA_964603055.1 uncultured Rhodothermales bacterium
CATTCGTGCGAACGAGCACAGCGATGTGACCTGGCGCCACGGGCGATCCGTCGATGGTCAAGCCATCAGAAAGGATCTGCTTGATCCCGTTGACCACCCCTTCGACAGCAACCGGAGTTGCGTTCTCTTTCGGCCGACTCTTGCCGTCGGCATCCGGGGGTATTTCCCACCAGACGAGCGGCGGCCGGTCGTCGCCCTCGAGCGGCTTCTTATCCGCCGAGCCCGCGGCCTCGACCGGTTCGTACGGCACGCCCTCCATCAAGAATGGATTTTCGAGGGGCTGCTCGAAGAGTGTGTTGACGGCATGGACGAGCTTCGACGCGCTGCGCCAGTTCTTGTCGAGCATGTAGCGATGCGGGCCGCTTTCTTGCCCTTCCGTGTCCTCCTTCGCCCGGATGTATGCGTGTAGATCAGCGCCGCGGAAAGAGTAGATCGCCTGTTTGGGATCGCCGACGAAGACAAGCGGTCGTCCCGCGAAAGCCGTCCGGAAGATCCGGTACTGCCTCGGGTCCGTATCCTGAAACTCGTCGATCAGCGCGTGCGACCAGCGGCTGCGGATCGAGGCGATCAGCCGGTCGCGAGTGTCGGATCCCGGCGCCAGCGCCTCGTCGACGCGCTCGAGCAGGTCGTCGAATGTGAGCACGCCGACTGCCTGCTTGAGGTCGGTGAATCGCTGCCGGACGTCGAATATGAACGAGCGGATGAGGCTGTGGCTCGCCGATTCGACGGCATCAACAAAATCATCCGCCGCTACAAACAGAGGCTCGGCTGAGAGCAGTTCGCGATGCGCTTTTTCATCTTTGGATCTGTTTCGCGCACCCGCGAGAATCGCTGATTGCGAGATCAACTCGATGCTCGAGCGACATTCAAACGGCGTTCCTTCGAGCTTCCGGCTCAACAGCTCGAAGGTCGACTCCAGGAGCGAGGCGTCCTGAAATTTGCCTTTGGTGGTCCATGTGGCCGCTTTCAGCAACTCATAGGCCTCATCCTTCCGTTCGCGCCAGATGTCGCAAAGCTGCTCAGCCTCTTGCTGCAGGGTTGCGACAGCATCCGCCAGATCTTCCGATTGGGGCTCGATCCGGGTGTCTGGATATCGGGTTGCATTCCGATAGTGCTTGCGGAGGTCATCCGGCGTCACCTTGGTTGAGAGCGCGGCCAGCCAATCATTGTCGTGTGTCTGTCGACTCCAGAAGTCGGCGACCGCACGGTCGAAAAGATCGTCGGCGTTTTCGACGAACTTCGCATCGAACGGCGAGCCGCTTTCGAAGGCCGACTGCTGCAGCACGCGCTGGCAGAATCCGTGGATGGTGAAGACGGATGCTTCGTCGACGCCGAGCAGCGCCTTTTCGAGCTTCCTGATATATGAAGGATCCTGACCGAACTGCTCGACAAACTCCTTCGCGTCGTCGGAATGAACGCCTTGCGGTTCGCTGAATGCATTCAGCACTTCGCGGAGGCGTGACCGGATGCGCGTCTTGAGCTCGGCCGTCGCCGCGTTCGTGAACGTGACGACGAGAATCTGCTTCAGCTCGACGCCCTCCAACACGAGCCGCACGACGAGGCCCGTGAGCGCAAAGGTCTTACCGGTCCCCGCGCTCGCTTCAACGAGGAGCTGACGGTTGCCGAGTGGTGTAGTGAGGTAGCGAAAGGAGGTAGTAGCCATCAATCAATAACACACATGCAATTCCATGTTACTGCGCCTTCCGTCGGCTGACTTGTATCGACCAGAATCACTGGTAAGATCTCATGGCTTCAAGATCACCCTCCCATTTCAGCTTGCCGCGGAAAGACTTGATCTCTTCCTGTCGGCGGAGCCGTAGCAAGGTTTTGAGAGCGAGCTCGACAGCTTCTCGCTTGGTCTTGAGGCCTGTGGCCTTGAGAACCTCTTCCATTAAGTCATCATCGATTACGATGTTGGTTCGCATGACCGCCTCGAGGAATGTGTAGGGTGGTGTATTATCGTACACATCGTGGTAATTCGCCTTTCCTGTATAGAATAGTATGGCTTAGCGGACCTCGCCCCGCCCGACCCGCCCAAGGTCGATATGTAGACGCAGGTCTATTCTATCTTCGTCAGGTGCTCATTAACCGGTCCCCATAACTCCCTCGCCTCGCGTTCGAAGTCCTCCAGCCGGTCTTCGATG
>CAZRTY010000385.1:0-2126 GCA_964603055.1 uncultured Rhodothermales bacterium
TCGCGCGAACAGCGTGATGAGGTCGACCGCTACGTCGAACAGGCCAAGCTGAAGAGCGACCTCGAGCGGACGGAACTGCAGAAAGAGAAGTCGGGCGTGTTTACGGGCGCGCACGCGGTGAACCCGGTCAACGGCCGTAAAATCCCGATCTGGGTGGCGGATTATGTGCTCGCCGGCTACGGCACCGGTGCCATCATGGCCGTGCCCGCGCACGACGACCGCGACTATGAGTTCGCCCGTCGATTCGGGCTTCCGGTGCATGAGGTCGTCTCCGGCGGCAACATCGAAGACGCCGCCTATACCGGCGACGGCGTGATCGTCAACAGTTCGAGCGATCGGGTGTCGATCGACGGACTTTCGGTTGAGGATGCGAAGCAGAAGATCGTCGCCTGGCTCGATAAGGAAGGCCTCGGCCGCGCCCACGTCAATTACAAACTGCGCGACTGGCTCTTCAGCCGGCAGCGCTACTGGGGCGAGCCCTTCCCGATCATCTTTGTGGATGGGGAGCCGAAGCCGGTACCCGAGTCGGAGCTGCCGGTCACTCTACCCGAGGTGGAGACGTACCAGCCGAGTGGAACAGGGGAGAGCCCGCTCGCGACGATCGATAGCTGGGTCAACACCGTCGACCCCGAGACGGGCGACCCCGCCAAGCGCGAGACGAATACGATGCCGCAGTGGGCGGGATCGTGCTGGTATTACCTCCGCTTTATCGATCCGCACAACCCCGGCCAGCTTGTCGACCCGGACAAAGCTCGCTACTGGCTGCCGGTGGATCTCTACGTGGGCGGTGCCGAGCATTCCGTGCTCCACCTGCTCTACGCCCGCTTCTGGCACAAGGTGTTGTACGATGTCGGCGTCGTCCCGACGGAAGAGCCGTTCCAGAAGCTCGTCCATCAGGGGATGATCCTCGGCGAGATGGAGTTTCTGACGTTCGTCGACGGGGACGGCCGCCACGTGTCATCAGAGTTTGTGGATGACGGGGCGCATGTGGAAACGGGGGAGAAGCTGACGCCGACGCGCCTGTCGGTCAAGGACGTCGACAAGAGCGGCGATCATTTTGTGCTCAGCGCAGATCCCTCTATTCGTGTGGATGCGCGCGCCTTCAAGATGAGTAAGAGCCGTGGCAACGTCATCAACCCGGATGATGTGGTGAAGCGCTACGGTGCCGATTCGCTGCGGCTGTACGAGATGTTCATGGGGCCGCTCGAGCAGGTCAAGCCGTGGAGCACGAGCGGTGTCGACGGCGTGCACCGCTTCTTGAACCGCGTATGGCGTCTGCTGATGGATGCCGACTCCGGCGAGCTGCGTACAGTCGATGCCGAGCCCACGCGCGATCAACAGCGCGCGCTCCATCGGACGCTTCAGAAGGTGACCGATGACATCGAGCACATGCGCTTCAACACGGCGATTGCGGCGATGATGGAGTTCTCGAATGGTGCCGCCAAGTGGGACGCCGTGCCTAAGGCCGTCGCCGAGACGTTCGTCCTGATGCTGAGTCCGTTCGCACCGCACCTTGCCGAGGAGATCTGGTCGAAGCTCGGCCATGATGAGACGCTCGCGTACGAGCCCTGGCCCGAGGTGGTCGAGGATTACCTCAAAGCGGACGAGATCGCGGTGGCTGTACAGGTGAACGGCAAAGTCCGTGGCTCCGTCAACATCGCGCCGGACGCGGAGAAAGACGACGTCCTGGCGATGGCGCGCGCCGTCGACAGCGTCGCGCGGCACCTGGAGGGCAAGACCCTCCGCCGCGAAATCTACGTGCCGGGCCGCATCATCAACTTTGTCGTAAGCTGAAATTGCAGACAGGCCGCTGAAAAATCGATCAGCTTCGTTCTGCGTCGTCGGCGGTCCCTCCGCGCACGGTGAGTACGCCTCAGTCGCACCTCCGTGCACGGCTTGACCTGTTCGATTTGTTCTTACACCTATAGACTTCAGGTCTGAGGCTCAGATATTCCAACCGTCAGCCCAGAAACCCAGATGAGTGAATCTCCGAAGCTGGACGTCATCGTCCTGGCCGCGCATCCTGACGACGCCGAGCTCAGCGCAGGCGGCACGATCTGTAAGATGACGGCAGCGGGCTATAAAGTCGGCATCGTTGATTTCACGCGCGGCGAACTCGGCACGCG
>CAZRTY010000386.1:0-2112 GCA_964603055.1 uncultured Rhodothermales bacterium
ATAAACGTCGGCATAACACCGGCCGAATCGGCTAGCCGCGGAATCGTCCTCGCCGATAGCGTGGTGGGCATCACCGTCGATACTATTTTGCGGCACCTGATCGAGCAGTATCCCACAAGCAGCGTCACTGCTGGCGCCGAAATCCTCCACGAAGGCATCCAGGAACGGCTCGCGGCCGTTAACGCGCCGGCATCTGACTCCGTCGATATCGATCCCCCGTCTCTGGCTTTCCCGGAGGATTCATTGTCAGCCGCAATTCAAAATGCGGTCGTCGACAGCCTCGCCCAGGCGGACAGTCTGTTTGGGATGACGGGAGACACCTCAATTGACCCCGCGTCGGGAGGATGGACGATTATCGCCGGCTCGTTCGACCAGGCCGAGGACGCCGAGGAACTGATGGCTGGTCTGCGTGAGAGGCGTTACCGCGTTTCCCTTGTCGAATCGAGTCGTGAGAACGGAGCGCTCCGATACGACGTATACGTGGGTCAGGTCGAGGCGCGGAACCAGGCTGCGCTGGCGCTTCGAGGTAATCCAGACGCATTTCCTAAGGATGCACGCGTCGTCAGATTAAGTGGCGCCGAGACATCTTCAGAAGACCGTTAGGATTCCTCGCTGAGGACCGTTTGCGCGCCGGCGCGTAGGAACCAATACCCCTGCCTACGGTTCGGGGACGCACCTTTACGAGCTTATTACCCTGCCGGCTTGCCGCCGTTGCCGATTGTCGGCCAAACCGTACATCGCGACGACGCGCAAGCCTAATTTATCAATGCCAATGGCTCATAACGAGCAAGAAAAGCGGACTCCGAATGTGCGGGAAGGCAACGGGTCACGGTCGCCGGAACGGCGGCCACGATTCGGGATGTGGGTTTACTTCGCCATCATCTTCTTCCTGGTCGTCCACCTTTTCATTTTCTGGTCGGGCGGAGAATCCAACACCATTGAGTACAGCACCTTCCTGAATTATGTCGAGGAAGGGCATGTGGAAGAAGTCGTCGTCATCAACGACCAGCGGATCGAGGGTATCTATACGCAGCAGGCTGTGGAGCAGGGCGACGTACGCGTCGGTACGCCTCAGCCCGACATCCTCGGCAACCGTCCGGATGAGCCGGAGCGCGGCTTTACGACGACTAAGCCGGCCGACCACGAGCTGACCGATTTCCTGAGGAGCTACAACCAGGCCATCCGCGAAACAGAGGCCGGGCAAGAAGTCTCCTTCACATCGCGCCAGGAAGACAACTGGTTCGGTGGAATGCTGATCTGGATCCTGCCGTTCGCTCTCCTCATCTTCGTCTGGATCTTCCTGATGCGGCGCATGAGCCCTGGCTCTCAGGTGCTGAACATCGGTAAGAACAAGGCCGTGCTCTTCGATGCAATGGCCGACCAGAAACTTACCTTCAAGGATGTCGCCGGTCTCGATGAGGCGAAAGATGAAGTCGTCGAGATCGTCGAGTTTCTGAAGAACCCGAAGAAGTTCACGAAGCTCGGTGGGAAGCTGCCCAAAGGCGCCCTGCTGGTCGGTCCGCCGGGAACGGGCAAAACGCTCATGGCCAAGGCTGTGGCAGGCGAGGCAGGCGTACCGTTCTTTTCGCTTTCAGGCTCAGACTTCGTCGAGATGTTCGTCGGCGTAGGCGCGGCGCGCGTTCGCGACCTCTTCAAGCAGGCGAAGGAAAAAGCGCCCTGTATAATCTTTATCGACGAGATCGACGCCATCGGCCGTACGCGTGGCCGCGGCATGGTCATGGGCGGAAATGACGAGCGCGAGAATACCCTGAACCAGCTCCTCGTGGAGATGGACGGGTTCAACTCCGATAAAGGCGTCATCATTATGGCCGCCACAAACCGGCCTGACGTGCTGGATTCCGCGCTGTTGCGCCCTGGCCGGTTCGACCGTCAGATCGTGATCGACAAGCCCGATCGCCATCAGCGAGCGGAAATATTTAAGGTTCACACGCGCGCCCTCACGGTTTCGGACAACGTCAAGATGGATGTGCTGGCGAGCCAGACGCCGGGCTTTGCCGGAGCTGAGATCGCCAACGTGTGTAACGAGGCGGCATTGATCGCTGCGCGTACCGACAAGGATGCCGTCGAAATGGACGACTTCGAGGCAGCCAT
>CAZRTY010000387.1:0-2107 GCA_964603055.1 uncultured Rhodothermales bacterium
AAAAGCTGAATCCGGCGGCAGCCAATCGTGAAGGCGGGCGCCCTCGACCAGATGCGTCACACGGCGATCGGTACCCGACTGGAGGTCTCGCATGAACACATTCGGCACGTCGTCGCGCAACGACGTGTAGGCGAGGCGGCGTCCGTCGTGGCTCCACACGGGGTCGCGGTTGTCGTCGCCCGTGCGGATGAGCGTTGTGGTATTTCTATCCTCAACATCATACACATGAATGTCGCGCCGCCCCTCATCATCGAAGACAGCGATGGCCAACCGGCTTCCATCCGGACTCCATCGGATCGAGCCGATCTGGACATCGCCCTCGTACTCGGTCAGGCGGCGCTCCTCATCCCCATACAGCATGAACACGTTGGCCGTCTCGCCATCCATCGCGACATACGCGACATCACCTGTCGCGGGATTTACAGCCGGCGCTGAAGCGCGGCGGCTGTGCGTGAGCAGTCGCTCGCGGCCGGTCCGGGCATCGACGCGTACCAGATCGTTGACGAGCGATCCATGGCGGCCGTGGCGCAAACGCGTCAGCACGATGTGCCGTCCGTCAGCACTCCACGCGAGCGGCCCTTTCAGCGAACCCTCCGCAACCGCACGCCGGCGATTGCTCGCACGATCGATGATGGTTAGCTGACGAACGGGTCTGCTCAGGGATTGCAGCGAGAGCACGGCAACCATCGATGTATCCGGCGAGAACGCGACCGCGTCGATGTACTGGCCCGGCAGTGTCAGATGGTCCACGCCGAGCGAGTCGGTGTTTTCCATTTGCCCGGCCATCGTGTTGTAGTAGACGTTGACGTGGCGCCGCCAGCGGTCGAAGAACTCACGGTGCGAGCTGCCGGTCGTGGCGCGGAACGCATCGTAGAAATCATGCACCGGCACGAGGCCGAATAACGTGCGCCGCCGGTGGTGATGGAGCGCCGCGAGCGTCGAATCACCGAACTGCTCGGCGAAAAACCGCACCTGCGAGTTACCGATCGCGTATCGCAAGCGGCCATTCCAGATCGACCGGCCGTCGCTGTAGGAAAGCTGATCGTCGAGCACGGCCATCCGCAGCCATCGATCGCCGCGCTCGGAGTCCCACGATTCGGTGAAGTACTGCGCCAGGCCCTCCGTCCAGAACGACGGCAGCGGGTTGGCGAAGGCATTCTGCAAGAGCCCGATCGGTGAACGCACGGCGCGAAAGTGGAAGATGTGGGCCAGCTCATGCGAGATGACCTTGCGGAGCCAGCCTTCCGGACCCGTCCACCCTTCGGCCACTTCGTTCACGTTCACCCAGATGTTGGTGAATCCATTTCCGACTGGGACGGCGAATCCGTTGACGATCTCATCCTCATCAGACAAGTAAATCCGGATCGGCCGGTCGAACTCGACATCCAGGTTCTGGGACAAAGTCCGGTACGATTCCTCGGCGATCGCCGCGGCCTGCGCCTCGATGCCCGCGAGATGTTGCGGATACATGATCCGGAAGTGTGGCGTTGCCGCGACACGCCATTCAAGCTCCGGGTGGTTTCGTCCGCTGAAGGTGTTGAAGCCCTGGCCGTGAGCTTCCGCCGCGACGGCGGCCAGGAGGAAGACGAAGATGCTGAGACGCTGCACGTGAGATGCTATTTGATCGCTGAAAAATACTTTCAAGGCCTATGACACTAAGTTGTCATAGTACCCTGCTTATCATACGGGCGAACGATGAATCACTCGTCTAGCTATCACTCATACGCTTAACGCCGAGACCCATGGCCACGCTGACATCCTTTCGCCCCGTATCGCTTCGTTCCGCTACCCGCGCCACCGAGCCGCAGTTATTCTATGCGCCTCCGTACGCGTCGCCCGATCATGACAGCCTTGCCTGGGCGCTGGTCCGTCACCTCAACCCGGCAGCGGCGCTGCGCGAAGTTAAGCGCGGCAGCAACGCGGCTTTCATGATTGAGATGGAAGAGCGCCGCGTGTGCATCGAACTGGTGGAGGATACAATTGACGTAGCAGAAAATGTATCCGACGAATCAGGCATGATCAGCTATCGGATTCGGCGCGCGGATGTTGAGGAACGGCTGAACGATTGCCTGTACGTGATGTCGCTGCTCGACCCGACGATCTTCTC
>CAZRTY010000388.1:0-2104 GCA_964603055.1 uncultured Rhodothermales bacterium
TGTCCACGTAGTCGCCGCTGGCCAGCTTGACCTCCTGGCGGACCTTCTCGTAGTGATCCACCTCGGCCTTGATCGTCGCGGCCTCGGCTGCACTGTAGCCGGCCGCCTGCATTTCGTTTGCCAGATTCGCATAGGCGCGCAGGTAGGCGGCCACCAGCTTGTAGAGGGCCACCCGCTTCGGCTCGTTGTCTTTGAGCTGATCGGTATTGCCGCTCTCGGCGGCACAGAAGTAATGCAGGTAAGCCGAGGTGTCATGCGGGGGTGCCACCGGCTCGCATAACGCCTTGACCGCCTCGCGCGCTTCCTCCAGGCGCGCCCGTCCCTGTTCCAGCCGGTCCTTGAGTAGGCCGTCTACGTCTTCCTGATCATAGCCTGCAAAGGCCTCGCCGGTGTAATCCTGGATGGACTGCTCAAGCGACCTGAACAGATCCTTGTAGTCGACCACGTAGCCGTATTCCTTGTCCTCGCCGTCCAGCCGGTTGACCCGGCAGATCGCCTGGAACAGGCCGTGGTCCTGCATTTTCTTGTCGATGTAGAGATAAGTGGCCGGTGGCGCGTCAAAGCCGGTCAGCAGCTTGTCGACTACGATCAGCAGCTTCATCTGGCCAGGCTGTTCGATGAAGCGCTTCTTCACCTCCTGCTCAAACCGCTCCACCTTGTGCATCGCCGTGTCTTCCGGCTCATCGAAGTGGCGCGCCAGCATCCGCCGGTAGATGTCGTAGCGGCGCAGCTTTTCGGTCATCCCCTCGCCACTTTCCTCGCCCTTGATGTCGGCAGGAGCGGGTCGGTAGGAGGTGACGATGGCACACTTGCCGGCCAGATCGGTCTGCTCGAACATCTCGTAGAAGCGGCAGGCCGAATGGATGCTGTCGGAGACCAGGATCGCGTTGCCGTGGCCGCTCTTGAGCCGATCGCGGATGGCCATGTCCATCAGGATGTCGGCGACGATCGTTTCCAGCCGATCCCTCGATGAGAGCACCTTCTGCATCGTACCCCAGCGCTGCTTGAGCTGGGCGCGGGCAACATCGGTGAGCCCCTGCGTCTTCAGATCGAACCACTGGTCGACCTTGGCCGGCGAGGTAATACTCTGGTCAATGTCGCGCGCCTCATAGCGCAGGTCCAGCACGACGCCGTCGCGCACGGCCTCATCGTACTTGTAGGTATGGATGTAGGTGCCGAAGGTCTCGATCGAGCGGCGCTTGTCGCTCTTGAGCAGCGGCGTACCGGTGAAACCAATCAGCATCGCGTTCGGCAGCAGCGCCTTCATGGCGTCATGCAGCTTGCCCGACTGCGTGCGGTGGCACTCATCAACGAACACGAAGATTTCGCCCCTGGCGCGGAAATCCTTCGGCAGATGACCCCGGATATCGTCCAGGAAGGAATCGATATCGCCTTCTTCCGAGCGACCGAACTTGTGAATCAGCGAGCCAATCAGCCACTCTTCGCTGGCGTTCAGCGCATGCACCAGGTCCGCGCCGCTGTTGGTGCGGTAGATGTCCTCGCTGACGCCCTTGAAGACCTTCTCGATCTGTTCGTCGAGCTCGGTGCGGTCGGTGATGATCAGCACCCGCGAGTCGGCCACGTTTTCGCGGATCCACTTGGCCAGCCACACCATGGTCAGGCTCTTGCCGCTGCCCTGGGTGTGCCAGACGATGCCGCCCTCGCGCGAGCGAACCCGCTCCTGGGCGGCCCGAACGCCGAAGTACTGGTTGTGGCGGCAGATCTTCTTGATGCCGGCATCGAAGACCATGAAGTCGTGGATGAGCTCCAACAGCCTCGGCTTGCTGCACACCTGGCTCAGTTCGCGCAGCAGCGGGTTGTCTCCGGACTGTGAGTGGACATCGTCTTCCTTCCAGCGCAGCCAGTACTTCTCCGGCGTCTCGATCACGCCGTAGCGCAGTCCCTCGGTGTCGTTGCCTGCCATCACGAACTGCACCGTGGAATAGAAGGGCCGGATGAACTCCTTCTTCTGGCTATCCAGACTCTGACGGATGCCCTCGCTCGCGCTCACCGTGGAGCGCTTCAGTTCCAGCACGCCGAGTGCGATGCCGTTCACGTAGAGAACGATATCGGGCCGCTTGGTGTGGACGCCGAAGACGGTCAC
>CAZRTY010000389.1:0-2092 GCA_964603055.1 uncultured Rhodothermales bacterium
CGGACGCGGCGCAGGCGGGCGTTGCTTGTTTCGATCGTCGGCGCTTCCATGCCATAGAACTTGCGGATGTGTTTGGCGCGCCGCTAACTCCGGTGTTTGGGCGCATAAAAAACGGGATGGCCGATGATAGGCAAGTGGATTCTCATTACAATTGGGGCCATAGCTGTAGGCGCTGTAGTTTTCGTCTTGATCGGACAGACCCGCGAACGGTCCAAGGCTTTGCAGATGGAGGCAGAGCTGATCGGTGGCGCGACACAGCCAAGTAGTGGAGTCGTCGATTTTGGCGCATGGACCGACCTTCCTCCACCGGTTGCTCGTTATTTCCGTAATGTCCTAACCGATGGCCAGGAGTTAATCCACTTGGCAAGAATGCAACAGTCGGGGATGTTGCGGATGAGTACTGCTGCCGATGCCTGGTTGCCGTTCACCGCAACACAAGTCGTAGTGCCACCCGCAACAGGTTTCTTATGGAACGCCAAGGTCCAAGTGCCGATGGCTTCGCATGTCCGTGTAATGGATAGTTATAGCACCGGTGTTGGATCGGGCCGCGTGAGTCTCTTGTCTGCCTTTGTGATCGCTTCAGAAGCCGGCGTGCCGGAACTGAGTTCCGGCGCGTTGCACAGGTATTTGGCCGAGGCCGTCTGGTTTCCGACCGCTCTCTTGCCTCAGTTTGGCATAACGTGGAGCCCGATTGATGACTACTCGGCACTCGCAACGCTGGCTGACGGCATTACCACGGTATCGTTGGAGTTCCGATTTAACGACGTCGGTGAGGTGACGGGTATCTATAGTGAGGGTCGGTTCGGCAGCTTTGATGGAGAGTACAAGCAAGTTCCATGGGAGGGCCACTTTCGGGACTACCAAGCTCAACAAGGCATGCGCGTCCCCCGGTATGGTGAAGTGGGCTGGTACGATGACGGAGTTCTGCAATTGGTCTGGAAAGGCGACATCAAAAGTGTGCAGTACGAGTTTGAACCGTAGATCATTGCTTCACGGCGTGAGTTTGCGCCCAACAAGGCGCTGCACGGAACGGCAACTCCGCTGCGCTCCGTAACGCCGGTGATCTTGGTCGTTATACAGCATGGTCCGGCACATTCGATATGTGATATGTATTCTGGCGGCATTCTTCGCTTACAATGACGCCGCTGCTCAAGAAAACAGGTTCATTTCCTCGACAGACAGTCTCTACTCCGAGGCACTTTCGGTGTGCCTCGCAGAATAAGTCAAAGCGTATTCTCGAATATCGCCTCAATACACAGATTCGATGTCAGTCATTGTGGAGGATCTGTAAGCTTCCCCGTTTTTTGGCCCACTCATAATTAGAGAGTTTCGTGGTTTTGGAGCAGGTCTATCGGCGTGCGATAGCCGAGGGCTTTTGGGGTCTGCGGTGGTTGTAGTCGTATTGCCATGCGTCGGCCTTTCGACGCACTTCATCGAGGGTGCGGAAGATATACGCATCGAGCAGTTCGCGCCGCATCGTGCCGTTGAGGCGCTCGACGTAGGCGTTCTGCGTCGGCTCTCCCGGCTGGATGAAGGCGAGGGTGATCCCGCGCTCGCGGCACCACACGTCGAGTTTATGACTGATGAACTCCGGACCGTTGTCGACGCGGATCATCTCGGGCAGGCCACGACTTTCTTCAAGGCGCTCAAGGACGCGGATCACGCGCAGTGACGGCAGCGACGTATCGGCCTCGACCCAGAGTACCTGGCGGTTGAAGTCATCCATGACGTTGAGCAGCCGGAACGTCCTCCCGTTCCACAAGCTGTCATGCATGAAGTCAAGGCTCCAGACCTGATTGGGCTGCTCTGGCTCGAAGAGCTTCTGCTTGGCACGTGCCGGAAGGCGTTTCTTCGCCCGGCGGCGGATGTTCAACTGCATGGCGGTGTAGATTCGGTAGACCCGTTTGTGATTCCAGAGGTGACCGGCCAGACGCAACCGATGGTGCGCCTGCCAGAAGCCGATTGAGGGGTGCTCATCCACGAGCGCCCTAAGGGCCGTGACGATCGCCTCGTCATCGCGGTCCCGCCGCTGGTAGCGATAGGTGCTCCTCGGAAGGCTCATTGCTCGACAGCCCTGACGGATGCTCACACC
>CAZRTY010000390.1:0-2088 GCA_964603055.1 uncultured Rhodothermales bacterium
TCGGCGCCGTTGTGATAGATGAAAACGTGGCCGTAGCGATGGTCGCCGAAAAGTGCGCCGCCCCGCTCGCGGATGGCCGGCGGTGTCTGGATCCAGCTCGAGGTGGTGGTATCGAACGGCTCGACAAGCTGCAGCGCTCGGTATTCTTCCTCCGTCAGGATGTCGATGCCCATCAACCGGGCCACCTCCAGCGCACTGTCAGCCGGTGGATTCTTTTTGCGCCCCCGCCGAGCCTCACCGTCGTAGCAGATGCTGCGGCGCCCCTTCGGACTCTGCTTAGAGCAATCGCAGAAGACAAAGCCGCCTGTATTATCGCCGGAAAGGTCGACGTACTGGACGACATCGGGCTCGCCGCCCGTGCGCTCCATCTCGCTGATTGACCAGAGCTTTTCGGGATAAGCGTCGAGGCGTTCCTGGACGTCCTCCCACGAGACACCCTCGTGCCGCTGCATGTTCTTCTCGAACCGCGTGCGCAAAAGTGTGATGAGCTCCTTGCGTTGGTTGGATTTCAGCGAGCGCTTGACCATCAGTGTGCACCGGCATATGAGTGGTTCCAGATGCCGCAAAAGTCCTCTTTACGGCGGCAAATCGCGTCTTTAGAGACCAACGAGAACAACGGGCTGTTCCTAACCAGCGCTTCGCGTGCGATGTGTGTGAAGGGGATGAGCGCTTACGGCAAACGCAATTGCGCCCGCACTTCGGCCGCGTGCACGGTCTCGGGGTGATCTGCGCCGACGGTCTCCAGAAGGATGGCGTGAGCTTCCGTCAATACCGACTCGGCTTCTGCCGATCTTCCCGAGGCAGCAAGTGCCCGGCCGAGGCCGGCGAGTCCCCGGCCGGTGTCGAAGTGATGATCACCGCGAATCGTGCGGCGGATGTCAACGCTTTCGCGGTGAAGCTCGACCGCTTCAGCCACATCGCCCAGTTCTAACAGAACGTCCGCGAGGGCAAAAAGCCGCCAGGCCACGTGCATATTTTCGCGGCCGTGGATCTCCCTCCGAACCTCGGCGGCGCGCCTCAGGAACGTCGATGCATCGCGGAGGCGTCCCTGCTGCTTGAGGATGAGTCCCACGTTACCGAGCAGCAGCGCGGCGTCCGGACTGACCGGCCCCGATGCCGTCTCCATCACATGCAGCGCTTCGCGGAAATCCCGCTCCGCCTCGTCGAGCCGCCCCATCTCCATGCGTATCCACGCGAGGTTGTTGAGCGTCATCCCATAATCGCGATTCATCCGGCCCGCAACGGAAGCGACAATATCGAGCGACAACTGCAGGAGCGAGTCGGCCGATGCGAAATCACCGCGCCCGTGCGGCACGAGCGCGAGATTATTGTAAGACTCCGAGACGACCGGGTGAGACGCGCCGTAGATCCGCATCCGGCGCTCGAGCGATTCCACGAGCAGTGGCTCGGCGCGGTCAAAGTCGCCGGTGTCCACATACAGGTTGCCGAGGTTATTGATCACATCGGCGAGCGCAATCGGGTCGCGCGCCAAAGGCGACCGGCGCCACGCGAGGACTTCCGTAAGCATAGCTTCGGCGGGTTCATAATCGCCCTCGTTCATGTGTACGGTCGCCAGCGCCATCCGCGCGTCGGCCAGGATTTCCTCGGCCGCGGCCGACTGTGCTTCTCGGATTACGCGCGTCAACACGTCCTTCGCCTCGCCGTATCGGCCCATGCGCTCGAGTGCGGCGCCGTAATGCTGCCGAGTCTGCAACGTCAGATTATCTGCGCCAAAGCGGTCGCGAGGGGCGGCTTCGAGGGCCGCTCGGAAAAGTGAGTCGGCCCGTTCATGATCGCCGGTAAACAGATGTAAGTAGCCCAGGTCGAGCAGCGCGCCGACGTAGTCTGACGTGAACTCGGTGCCACCGAAAAATGCGGCACCGCGCGTGAGCAAGGGCTCCGCGGCGGCATAATCGCCGAGCTTGAGGTACAGGTTGCCGATCAATCGCTCGGTAAATGCCTGCACATCCGGCTGGAGGTTGGCGTCGACGAGCTGGCGCCGTCCGCTGTCGAGCAAGTCGAAGACATTCAGCGTGTCGCCCATCGTGCGGACGGGGTCGGCCTCGCGAAAGAGTGACTCCATGAACG
>CAZRTY010000391.1:0-2084 GCA_964603055.1 uncultured Rhodothermales bacterium
TAAAGGAGGAGAAGCCGAACATCTACAGTCCGTACGAAACGAGACGACGGTAGCCCGCCGGCGTCATGGGGGTAGCGCTTCTTCCACCGAGCCTTCACTGGACAGCATCCAAGAAGAACCGATCTTGTCGACACCGGCACGTGCTCACCGAGAGCGGATGATCACGGTCACGACCTGCCACGGTACATTGGCTTCGCCATCCCCTTTTTTTGTGAGACTTTTTTCCGCCGCGAGACGCTATCGCCTTCAATCGGAGGGCTATAATAAATTATGACACATCCCTGGCACGACGTACCCACTGGAGCCGACGCGCCCGAACGCTTTCTTGCGATCATTGAAATTCCGCAGGGAAGCAAGATCAAGTACGAGCTTCACAAGGAGACGGGACTGCTGTTCGTGGACCGTGTGCTCTACTCGTCGGTCGTGTATCCCGCCAATTATGGTTTCATCCCGCAGACGCTCGGGGACGACGACGACCCGCTCGACGTCATGGTGTTGATGCAGGAGACCGTTGCGCCGCTCAGCGTGCTCCGCGCGCGCCCGATCGGGATGATGACGATGCTCGATCAGGGCCAGAATGATGAGAAGATCATCTGCGTCCACGAAGACGACCCGGCATTCAACGCCTACCACAGCATTGACCAGCTTCCGGAGCACCGGTTGCGTGAGCTGAAGCGGTTCTTCCAGGATTACAAGGTACTCGAAGACAAGGAGGTATCGGTGCGGGAGTTCCTCGGTCCTGAGGATGCGCGCCGCGTTGTGACGGAGTCGATGGAGCGCTACTGGAACTTCATGTCGCGCAAACGCAGCGGTCGCAAGCCCCTCGAGGAAGCGGTCCGGACGATGCCGGAAGGCGGGTCTACTTCAGAGAGCCCGGAAGAATAATATCGTCGCCGAACCGGGCACGAAGCTCGTCGACGGTGCGGAGTAACGTCTGCCGGCGCTCGGGCTGTGGATCGTCGAGCGTCGTCTGGATGCCGCTTTCGGTGAGCCCCTCGGCACGTACACCGATCAACCGGACGGCGCGGGTCGTCATCAGTTTCTTTGCGTGCGGCTCAATCGTTCGGTAAAGCACAAGCGCCTCATTGGTCGGCTTGACCGTTGTGGACCGAGTCACGGTCTCGAAATCGCTGTAGCGCCATTTGAGGATGATGCGCGTGGCGAGCTTGGACTTTTTGCGCAGGTCCGAGGCCGTCTGCTCGGCGAGGTGCCTCAGCCGCTTCAGGATGACGTCAAGGTCATCGACGTCTTCGCGAAATGTGCGCTCATGCCCGATCGATCGCGGATCGAAGTCGGGAGAGACCGGCCGCGTGTCAATGCCGTGCGCTCTTCGGTAAAGCGATCGCCCGTTGTCTCCCAGCAGCTTGACAATGTTATCCGCTCCGGCGCGCTGGATATCCCCGAGCGTCTGGTAACCGCGCGAACGCAGTCGCTCGGCCGTGCTCGGCCCGACACCTGGAAGCGTCTCAACGGGTTTCGGGGCGAGGAAATCGGCCTCCGTGCCAGGCTCGATGTAGCCCACGCGCGTCGTCGTCCGCTCATGCACACGCCTTCGCTTGACGTCATTCGTGGCGATTTTTGCCATCAGCTTGCTTGTGGCGAGGCCGAACGTCACCGGCAGCCCAAGCTCCTCACGAACGCGTCCTGCGGTATCATCACACCACTGCTGCAAGTCGCCGAAAAGCGGCTCACAGCCCGTCAGGTCGAAGTAGAACTCGTCGATCGATGCCCGCTCGACGACCGGCACGAGGCTCACGAACAGATCGTGCACGCGTCGACCAAATGTGCGGTAATCGCCGTGCCGGCCCTGGATGAAGATGGCCTGGGGGCAAAGTCTCGCCGCCGTCCTCGCCGGCATGCCGCTGCGCACGCCGAAGACACGCGTTTCATATGAGCAGGCCGTGACCACGCCGCGCCCATTCGGGTCGCCCCCGACGATGACCGGCCTGCCCTCGAGCGATGGATCGCGAAGGCGCTCGACCGACACAAAAAAGGTGTCGAGGTCAGCGTGAACGATACGGCGGCGGAGATCCATCTACAGAGATGACAGGCGACGACGAGGTAGATGCCTTACGACGCACGGA
>CAZRTY010000392.1:0-2082 GCA_964603055.1 uncultured Rhodothermales bacterium
GATGTCGCCTCGAAAAAGTACGCGGCAAGCTGATTGAGCACCTGCCCTTTAAACGGGATGCTCTGTCGAAGTACGTGGTCGAACGCCGAAATACGATCCGTTGTGACCAGGATGAGCCGGTCGCCACGAGCGTACGTGTCACGCACCTTTCCCTGATACCGCTCACCCAGCTCCCTGAGATCCGTCTCAAAGAGCGCATAGGGAATTTGTTGGCGCAGAACGCTATCCCGCATCTCAGGTGCGCGAATACAGGCTGGTCTCACGGACAACGAGTCGCGGACGGATGACCTCAGATACGCGATCCTCGATCGATTCGTCGGCGATCCGCTCGAGTAGACGCTCGATGGCTCGCTCACCTACTTCGTGCATATTCTGGTCCACGCTGGTAAGACCGATAAAGTGACTCGTTTTGATGTCGTCGTATCCGACGAGGGCGACGTCCTCGGGCACACGACGCCCGGCATCACGGATGGCTTTCCACGCGCCAATGGCCTGCACATCGCTACTGGCAAAAACCGCGGTGACAGCAGGGGAGAAGCCGAGCAGTTCCTGCATGGCTTCATACCCGGCTTCCTCGGAATAGCCCGCATGCTTCTTCGTCCGGCCGGCTCGTACCAGAGCCTCGTCGAACTCGATGCCGCCATCGGCGAGGGCCTCTTTATAACCCTGGATGCGTCGCGCGAGCAGCTCGCTTTCCGTCTGCGAGACGATCATCCCGATTCGTTTATGTCCTTGCGAGACAAGATGACGCACGGCCTCGCGCGACCCGCTGATGTCATCCCAGTAGAACGAGTCGAACTCTTCGAGCATTGAGCCGATCAGCACGACCGGTGCCCGCAGCGCAAGTAACTCAGCCGCAATCGGCTCCGTGATGGGGGTGCCGGCCACGATCAGGCCGTCGACCGCGCCTCGTTTCAGGAAGTTGAGCAGCGTGGTGTGATGCGACTTCGAGCCGAGGTCGCACAATAGGAGGTCGGTGTCCTGATCTTGTAGACGCGACCGAATGCCCTTCATTAACTCCGTGTGGAAGGGCGTGGTAAACGTAGGGATGGCGATCGCCAGTGACCGCGTCTGCTTTTGAGCGAGCGTCTTTGCCGTTCGATCAGGGCGGAATTGGAGCTCTTCAATGGCGCGCTGAACCCGGAGCCGCGTTGGCTCAGATACATCGGTCGAGTTGTTCAGAACGCGAGAGACGGTAGAGATGGCAACGCCGGCACGATTGGCGACGTCGTAGATCGTCGTGCGCGGCTTTGGACGCAGCATAGTGTCAGTGACCAGATTACAGTGGTGGGTCAGGCGTTTAATATACGCCAAAGCCATTATCTGGTTGTTATCGGCATGATGCTATGCTGAAGATCCACAGGAGCGGGATCACGCCGCCGGTGTAAAAGCCGGCGGCGCGAATCCCACATGTCCAACACATCAATGCACGCGCGAATACACCCGGAGCGATCGAACTTCGCGAGCGGGGTGCGCGCATTATTCTAGCACTCGCCGCCGTGATGACGCGTGGCGATTCTGCGTCAGCCAGGCCTCACGCGGCCTCAGGAGTCCGAGCGAACTCCTTGATCATCGTTTCCGAAAACACGGGGATGTCATCCGGATTACGGCTGGTGATCAAGTTGCCGTCGACGACGACTTCCTCATCAACCCATTCGGCTCCGGCATTCTGCAGATCTGTTTTAATTGCCGCGTATGAGGTAAGCCGATGACCTCGAACGACCTCAGCCTCAATCAATACCTGAGGTGCGTGGCAGATGGCCGCGACCGGTTTTCCGCTTTTGAAAAACGCGCGGATGAAGTCGACAGCGGTTGTGTCGAGGCGGAGCTTGTCCGGGTTAAGCACGCCGCCAGGAAGCATCAGTGCGTCGTACTCATCGACGGTTACGGCGTCGACGGTGCGATCGACTTCGATGTCGTCGCCCCAATCAGTAAAATTCCAACCGCGGATGCTGCCTTCTTCAGGAGCCACCACCTGCGTGGTTGCTCCGGCATCTTCAAGAGCTTTGCGAGGCTCAGTCAGTTCAACCTGTTCGAATCCGTTCGTTGCGAGGATTGCCACGCGGATATCTTTAAGTGGAT
>CAZRTY010000393.1:0-2082 GCA_964603055.1 uncultured Rhodothermales bacterium
GTATCAGTGTGGCTAATTCTCCAGTTTCAAATTCGGCGAAAGGATCAGCGTTGAGTGGTGTCGTATATTAGCCGACTTTGGCGTTCCCGCGCAGCGCATCCCCCACTTCGTTAATACCAGTCGTTCTCAATGTCGACCTCAACTCCGCAGCCGCTACTTTCCGTCGAAGACACGCATGGACATCGCTCGCACAATTGCGGCGAGCTTCGCGAGGCCCACGTCGGCGAAACCGTCGTGATTAAGGGGTGGGTCGACACGAGGCGCGACCTCGGCGGGCTCATCTTCATCGATCTGCGCGATCGGTTCGGCCTGACGCAAGTCGTTTTCTCGCCGCAGTTCAATGAGGCGGCGCACGACGTGGCCAACGCCCTGCGAAACGAATATGTAGTCTCGGTGCGGGGCCGCGTTGCTACGCGCTCGGAAGAGACCGTGAACCCAAAGCTGCCTACGGGCACGGTTGAGGTACACGCTGACGACCTGCTCATCCTCAATCGCTCGGAGGCGCTGCCGTTCAACGTCTCGGCGCACGAGGAAAAGCGCGTTGACGCCAACGAGGAGCTGCGCCTGCGCTACCGCTACCTCGATATGCGGCGGCCAGATCTGCAGAACAACCTGGTGCTGCGGCACAAACTTTACCAGTCGGTGCGGCGCTTTTTCGACCAGCACGACTTCCTGGAGGTTGAGACGCCCGTCTTGATGAAGTCGACGCCGGAGGGCGCGCGCGACTATCTGGTGCCGAGCCGGCTGCATGCGGGCAAGTTCTTTGCGCTGCCGCAGAGCCCGCAGACCTACAAGCAGATCCTTATGGTGGCGGGGATGGACCGCTACTTCCAGATCGTGAAGTGCTTCCGCGATGAGGACCTGCGTGCCGACCGCCAACCCGAGTTTACGCAGATCGACGTCGAGATGACGTTTGCGACCGAGGATCAGATCTATGGGATGATGGAAGGACTGATGGCGGCCGTGTGGAAGGATCTGAAGGGCGTGGAGCTTGAGCTGCCCTTCCCGCGGATGTCGTACGATGATGCCATGCGGCGGTACGGTTCGGACAAGCCGGACATCCGGTTTGATCTCGAGATTCAGGATGTGAGCGAGGCCTTCCGCGGATCGGGTTTCCGCGTGTTCGACGGCGTGCTCGAAGCCGACGGGCGCATTGTGGCGATTGTCGTTCCGGGTATGGGGGATCAAGGCCGCGGTTATATGGACCGGCTCGACAAGGACGTTGTCCGTAAGCGGATCGGTGCCGGCGGGCTGGTGTACTTCAAGCTGGCGTCGGACGGCAGCGAGATGTTTTCGTCTGTTAAGGATAGCGTGCTGCCAACGGAAAATGTGAACCGGGCGATTGAGGCGAGCGGCGCGAAAGACGGCGATCTCGTGCTCATCCTGGCGGGGAAATCGCCGGAGGTGTTTGAGCAGATGGGTGACCTGCGCTTGCACATGGCGCGCGAGCTTGATCTGATTCCGCAGGGCGCCGATGGCCCGTGGAAGTTTCTCTGGGTGACGGACTTCCCGCTGCTCGAATGGGACGAGGATGAGCAGCGCTTCTTTGCGATGCACCATCCATTTACGTCTCCGAAGGCGGAGGATCTTGCGGGGATGGAGGACGATCCGGATGCCGTCCGCGCGCGTGCGTACGACCTCGTGCTGAACGGGAGTGAGATCGGCGGCGGATCGATCCGAATCCATAACCGGGACGTCCAGCAGCGGATGTTCAGTCTCCTCGGCATCGATCAGGAGGAGGCGCAGCGGCGCTTCGGGTTCATCCTCGACGCCTTTCGCTTCGGCGCGCCGCCGCATGGTGGCATTGCGTTTGGCGTTGACCGGCTGGCGATGCTATTGACCGGCGCGTCGTCGCTCCGCGAAGTGATCGCGTTCCCCAAGACGCAGCGCGCGCAAGAGCTGATGGTTGGCTCGCCGGATGTGGTGGATGAGCATCAGCTTCGCGAGCTGCATGTCGACATCATCGAAGTGGAGGACGAGCGGACGGTTTCGAAGACAAAAGCGGTGAAGTCTCCTTCGAAGTCGTAATGTGGACGCCCGACCAGGAGATGCTTCGGCGGCTGAAGTCTCGGCTGCAGTGGG
>CAZRTY010000394.1:0-2072 GCA_964603055.1 uncultured Rhodothermales bacterium
TCATCGATGCAGGCCGCCTGGCTGCGCGCGATGATGGAGCAGCCGCAGGGCGCGCTCACCACCGCCGCCGGCTGGAGCAGCCTGACCATCAAGCTCGACGACACCGACGGCACCATGACGGTGGAAGCACGGCGCGACGAGCGGCATGTGGCGGTCCAGGTCTCCTTTAGCGATCCCAACCTGAGATCAATCGCCGCGCAGAATATCGAGCGGCTCGAGGCGGCACTGCGCCAGCAGTACGATGCCTCCGTCGATCTCTCGCTGACAAGCGACGGCCAGGGCGGCGACGGAAACCAGCAGACATCCGACAACCGGCCTCTGCACAGACACACCGCAGCGCAAGATTCATCGACCGCCGTGAGATCCGCCCGGGCTGTACCGCTGGGCGCGACGCGCGAGTGGGTAGGCTGACATTGATATTTACGACGCAACCGAAATGGACGTTCAGAACATAGGCCATACGACCACCGCCGAAGCCACAGGGCGGAAGAGCAACAGCGAGATGGGCAAGGAGGAATTCCTGCGCCTGCTCGTGACGCAGCTCTCGAATCAGGATCCGCTCAACCCGATGGACGGGCAGGAATTCGCGGCGCAGCTTGCGCAGTTTACTTCCGTTGAGCAGCTCCTCAACATCCAGCAGACGCTGGTCGAGAACGGACAGCTCAACAGCATGCTGGCTGAGGGCATCAATAGCGGCGTGGCGTCGGGCCTCATCGGCCGGACGGTCGAAGCGCAAAGCACGTCCATCCACTGGGATGGCAGCGGCTCGACGAAGCTGCAGCTGGAGATTCCGTCGGCGGCGAACAGCGTGAAGGCGATCGTCCGCGACGGCAATGGCGACATCGTCAATACGATCGATCTCGGCGCGCGTGAAAAAGGTCGTCACGACATCGAGTGGAACGGGCGGGATTCGCGCGGCGCGGCCGTGGCGACCGGCTCATACCACGTCGAGATCGAAGCGACGGATGCCGACGGCGGCGCCGTCAACTGGATGACCTTCGTCTCAGGACGCGTCGACCGCGTGACCTTCGGTCAGGAAGGCATCAAACTCTGGATGGGCGAGCTCCCGCTGGCCATGGGCCACGTGACCGCCGTTAGCGATTAATCGGTCCATCCCCACTCGAAATAAACTCCATCAACAACCCCACAACCGCATGAGCTAACCCATGAACGTACGGCAACTCGCCTCTCGCGTTGAGACGACGCAGCCGATCCAGCAGCAACCGGCCCAGTCGCCGATTCGGAAGCAACAGCCCGGCACCAGCTTTGCCGACATGCTCCGAAAGGCACAGGAAGCCGAGTCAACGGGCTTGCAGGTGTCGGCACACGCACAACAACGCATCCAGGAACGAGGCATCGGGATGGACGAGCTCCAGCAGCGCACCATCATCGACGCGCTCACAACGCTCGACGCCAAAGGGGCACAAGACGCCCTCCTCCTCCGCTCCGACGCGGCATTCGTGGTCAACGTGCCCAACCGCACCGTGGTCACCGCCATCGGACGAGAAGAAATGGCCGAACGCGTCTTCACCAACATCGACAGCGCGATGGTTCTGTGAACCAGACCAATAACCGCGCACACATCATGACACAACACCGGCAGGACCCCCAGGGGATGCCGGCCGCGGCCGACCGACCGACGCCGCGGACTCTTAACCTCAGGAGGTTTTTACAATGATTCGTTCTCTTCACACAGGTGTATCCGGACTCAAGTCAAACCAGGTCCGCATGGACGTTACCGGCAACAACATCGCTAACGTCAACACCATCGCATTCAAACGTAACCGCGCCGCCTTCAACGAAGTGCTCGGCCAGCAGCTGCTCGGCGTGGGCCGGACGGCGGGCGGTACCGGCATCAACCCGTCATCCGTCGGGCTCGGCGTCAGCGTCGGCTCGATCGACCAGAACTGGACGCAGGGCGCGCTCGAGAACACGGGCGTATCCACCGACCTCGCGCTCAGCGGCGACGGCTTCTTTATCGCCAAAGCAGGCGACCGCACCCTCCTCACCCGCGCGGGCAACTTCACGTTCAACCGCAGCGGCGAGCTCGTCACGGCGAACGGACTGAACGT
>CAZRTY010000395.1:0-2065 GCA_964603055.1 uncultured Rhodothermales bacterium
CACGTAGCCGTACAGATCGGCGCCGCGAGCGAAGCGCTCGACGGATGTCCACACGGGTACGATCTGCACGGTACCTGCCGTTGGAATGAGCGCCGCGCGGAGCAGCGTTGCGAGGCCAGGCTCGGGATCCCGATAGTAGTCGACATCGCCCCAGCCGATCTCGACATATCGCGGGCGCTCATCTGCAAGCTGGCCGACAAGCAATGGCTCGGCCAGCGGCATGGGGATCACGAGACCCGGATGCCAGCCCTGCCGGACTACATATAGGGTGTCCTGAGATAGGGGGTCCTGCGGCGCCATTGCGTTCGCAGTGTCGAGCGTGACCAGCCCGACCAACAGAAGGGCGAAGACGAGCCGAAGGCGGAGCAGACGGCGGACGTCGATGCGTCCGCCATCCGTCATCCAGCCTGCGTTCTGTCGTGCGGAGGTCCGTTCACGTGCGCGGGCGTCGAACATCCGCCACAACGAGTACGACCCCTGCGGCAACGGCAATCCCGGCTGCGACCGGCGTAATGGGGAATGAACGCGTTTCTTCGCGCTCGATTTCAACCGGGCCGAGATCCGCCACGGTCTCCTCCTGCGTAAAGGACACGCTACCGATGAAGAAACCCACCACGCCGAGGATGATGAGCACAATACCAAGGATGCGCATATCGACCTCAGGCTACGCGCCGCCCGCGAAGCAGGTCGACAATGAATACGATGATGGCGATCACGAGCAGGATGTGCAGAAATCCGCCCATAGTGGCGCCGCTGATCAAGCCCACGAGCCACAAAACCAGCAGAATGATGATGATGGTCCAGATCATGGTCTATCCTCTTTGTTTTTGTTATTGAATAGCAACACAAAAAGGTAGGCCGATGGATAGGCAAACATTTGCACGGAGCCGTTACGGCGGCGGGCCGAGGGGATCGTTACACGTGTGACGTGCTCACGTAAGCGTGCCTTTATATCCAGACCAAATGACACGTGCACCCGCGAAGAATACCGGCCACGGACATCTATCTCGTCAGGCGAGTAGCGCCCCGTCTAAAGCACCGCCCCAGTTCTTACCCGTCAGCGAATGACCGGTAAATCGATCATTCCATCGCCTGATGTTGCCGACGGTGCTTGATCGAGTGCGTCGAAATCGGGCAGGAGGGCTTTGCGCGAGCCGACGAGTTTAGAGCGCATGCGTTGGACTACGAACTTCGTCCAGCCGTACTTCATCTTCGAGGGCAGGCTCTCCCAGAAATAGCGGGAGCCGGGCGAGACGCCGAAGCTCGGCTCAAAGTAGCAGTTGATCGTGCAGCCGCGGCAGACCTCGTGCCGTCCTTCCATTCGCTTATGCTCCGCCACGGTGTCGGACTGCCACAGCTCGTACAAATTGCCTTCGATGGGCAGCCGGTCGAGACCGTAGTGATAGCACGGAAGCACGAGTTCGTTGAACGGCGAGATGACGACGCACGTAGAGACGGCTCGGCAGACCGGCTCGGCCGGATCGTTCCCGCCACGCCGCCGAAGCGTGAGAAACGCCGGATTCAGGTACGTGTACGGCCGGCGCGAGAACGCCGCTACTTCCTGCATCACCTCTTCCTGAAGCTCGTTGCCGAGTTCGTTGTACTGGAAGAGCGGGTTGATGATGAGGGTGAGTTTGTTGGGAAGGGAGATCGTCTCGTAGATCTCTTCCAGCCGGTGGATCGACTCGTTGGTGACGGTAAAGAGCATATCAGGTTGCTCACCGATCGATAGCGCCACCTCGATCGACTCCATCAGCTTGTCGAAGCACTTGACGCCGCGGGAGGCGTTGTGCTCATCCGGACGCGATGAGTCGATCGAAAAGTGGAGCATGTCCACCTTACCGGCGAGTTCCCTGGCGCGCTTCGGGTAGAGCAAGCCATTCGACGTGATGGTAGTGAGAAAGCCGCGATCCTTGGCCATCGAGAGGAGATCGCCAATGCCGGTATGAAGCAGCGGCTCGCCGCCCGTGAAGTCGATGATGCGTACGCCGAGGCGGCGCAGGTCGTCGAGGTTCTGCTCAGCCTCGGCCAGGTCGATCATCGGAGAGGGCTGCTCCCAGATATC
>CAZRTY010000396.1:0-2063 GCA_964603055.1 uncultured Rhodothermales bacterium
GGATGCGAAGCCTGTTCTCAACGCATCCTCCCACGGAGGAGCGAATTCGCCGGCTCCAGGAGCAGGCGGCAGGCCGCCGATAACTGCCGATCTCCTATCCGGAGGTATAATTTCAGCCGTTATGACAGGAACGCCGGAGCTTCAACTCCGGCGTTTTTTCTTATGATACTCCGGCACTGGCGGGACGTCGTCGCCGAGAACGCTGTTGATGTAGATCATCCGGATCATAATGACGGCGACGAGAGCAAGCGGCGTCGCGAAGAGCACGCCGGGCAGTCCGAACATCACGCCGGCGATGATCGTGGCGGAGAGCGTGAGCGCCGGTGGCAGCGATACCATCTCCCGCATCACGATAGGCGCGATGGCGTTGCTCTCAAGCTGCTGCACGACGAGGTAGACAATGATCGCGTAAAGCGCCGTCGTCGGACTGTGCGCCAGCGCGATGAGCACACCCGGTATCGCGGCAGCAAAGGGCCCGACGATGGGAACGAACTCGAACACTCCCGCGATGACGCCAAGCGCAAGCGCCAACGGCACGCCCGCAATGAAGAGGCCGATCGTCGTGAGCACACCCACGATCAACATCATGAGGAATTGTCCTTTGAGCCAGTGCCAGAGCTGATCGCTCGTGGTGTCGACGACTTCGGCTGCGCGCGACCGATGGCGCTGTGGCACCAGCATCACGACGCCATTTCGGTACACGTCCGGATTCGCGGCGAGGTAGATCGCGACGACGATGACGAACAGGATGTTCGCCACCGCGCCGAGCGCCGTCGAGAAGACGCCGAAGAAATTCGACACGATTCCGGAGCCGTTATCAGCCACATCGCCTGGCCGCGGCGCACGTTCCATGATCCAGGAACCCCACGATGTGCCTTCCAGATAGTCGAGGCCGCTATTCACGGCCTCCGGGAGGGCCTCGACGAGCGAACTGATCTGCTCGCTGATGTTCGGCGCGAATACGACCCCGGTGCCGGTAGCAATCAATATCAGCAGCAGAATGACTATGATGAGCGTCGCCGTCTCGCCCACCGGTAGTCGCTTCGCGAGCGGCCGTGCGAGGCCACGGAGAAAGACGGCGAACAGCGTGCCCGCAAACAGTAGCAACAGGACCTGCGAGAGCTGCCACAGGATCAGAACGAGGACGACTACCGAAACAGTCGCACCGATGACGAGCCATACCCGCCGCGTGAACTCGCTGAACGTGCCGCTACGCTCCTGATTCTGTGACTCCTTAGCCATTTGTCCGGTCGGTGAGTGAGGGCCGGCATATTACGGCGGCAGGCCCGCACCTTCCGTTTCCGGAACGAGCTTTTCCGAATCAGAGGTTGTACTAACCTGATTGTCGCCACCCGCGCAAGCAGAAGGGCGTCGTCAAAGCTCCCTCCATCCCGTTTACGAACCGGCGTCCATTACTTGCTTGAGTACAATGGCATGATTGTGCTCCTGATCTTTGGCAGCGTAGAGAAGCGTGACCTCCCCCTCCTCTTCTACGACCGACTTGAGTTCATCCAGCGCGGGATTATCCGACAGCTCGGCCCGATATCGCGTACGAAACTCCGTCCATTTCTGTGGATCGTGCCCGAACCATTTTCGGAGTTCTGCCGAAGGCGCGACGTCTTTGAGCCAGTGATCCACCTGGGCATCTTTCTTCGACAGGCCGCGCGGCCACAGTCGGTCAATCAGAATCCGGACGCCGTCGGAGTCCGATGGATCATCATAAACCCGCTTCAATCTGACGGCCATTGTTCTCCCTACTTGGGTGTCAACTCTCGTCGAAGACGCGCATCCATCCTCACCTAATCAATCTCAGGGATGAACGTCAGGAGGCGGCTATCTCAACCGCTCCAACACGCCCTTCCGCCGGATGAGGTTCTTGTAATCCCACTGGATCTCACGAGCCTTCAGCAGCCATCGCTGGATATCTGACTCCTGAATTTCATTGACATCGGAATAGAAGATCGAGGCGTCCTTGAACTTCTTCCCTTTCACGGCCAGGCCTTCCTCACCAAAGTCGGCCCCGCTCCAGAACATGAGCCGGATGCCGGGCTTCTGCTTGCTGT
>CAZRTY010000397.1:0-2056 GCA_964603055.1 uncultured Rhodothermales bacterium
CTGATGACGCCACACGAATCCGCATCGAAGCGGAGCGTGGGGTCGGTGTAGCCGATACTGGCGATCACCTCACGGGCAATCTGCTGCACGTCGACATAAGCCTTTGTCGTCACCTCACCCGATAGAACAACAAGGCCGGTAGTGACGAGCGTTTCGACGGCAACACGGCTCAGCGGGTCCTGCTGGAGGAGGGCGTCGAGAATGGCGTCTGAAATCTGGTCCGCAACTTTATCTGGATGTCCCTCAGAGACCGACTCAGACGTAAATAAATATGCCATTACAGCAGCGTGAAGGGGTAGGAGAACGAGGCGTGGAATTTAGTGCGGCCTGCAACGCGAGGACGTGGGAATTGGTTCGCGGTGGGTTATGCTTTAGGGTTTTTCATCCCCCTCGTCCTCGCAAAGGAATCATTGATCTTATACTGTTACGGGAACCAACCGACGAGACGAGCCTTTGGCAGCGACCGCCCCGGGCTTTGCGTTGCTTCTACTGCAATGCTGCCTTAATTTCCGGCGCTTTGCATTTTCAAGAGAACCACTTCAGAAGATGCGGGCACGTTGTTCGGTCCGAGTAGACGGTACGTGCCCGGATCGCTCTATCATTTTTAACAGGAGGCCTGGTTATGGCAAACGACATCGAAGCGAAGGTCACATCCATCATCGTTGAAAAGCTTGGCGTCGAGGAGGCTGACGTTACGGCGGAAGCATCTTTCACCAACGATCTTGGAGCCGACTCGCTCGACACGGTTGAGCTCATCATGGAGTTCGAGAAAGAGTTCGACATCACGATCCCCGATGAGGATGCCGAAAAGATTGCCACCGTTGGCGACGCTGTCTCGTACTTGAGCGGCAAGACGTCGTAAACGTAGCGCATGTAGCTTATTCGTGCCCGCGGCACGAACCTCCGATTCTTTTCCACGCCCCATTTAATCCATGCCGCAGGGACAACGCCGCGTAGTGGTGACCGGACTCGGTGCCCTTACACCGATCGGACTTTCTCCACAGGCGTTCTGGGATGCCATGATGCGCGGCGAGAGTGGCGCGGCCCCCATTACGTACTTCGATACCGAACCCTTTGACACCAAGTTCGCGGCCGAACTAAAAGGGTTCGATCCGCAAGACTACATGGACCGCAAGGCGGCCCGCCGCCTCGACCCATTCTCGCAGTATGCCGTCGCCGTTGCCGAACAGGCCGTTACCGACGCCGGCATCGACTACGAGAACCTCTCGACCGACGAGCGCGACCGCATTGCCGTGATCTTCGGAAGCGGGATCGGCGGGATGCAGGTCTTCCATGAGCAGACCGCAAACTACATAGAGAACGGCGCCAGACGGCTCTCTCCGTTCTTTATTCCGATGCTCATCCCGGATATTGCCAGCGGGCACATCTCGATTCGTTACGGATTTCGAGGACCGAACTACTGTGTGGTCTCGGCGTGCGCCACGGGCAATAACAACATCGGCGACGCGCTGATGCTGATCCAACGTGGGATGGCTGATGCGGCGCTGTGTGGTGGTTCTGAGGCGGCTGTGTCCGAGCTGGGTATCGGAGGATTCAACGCCATGAAGGCGCTGTCGACGCGAAATGACGATCCGGGCCGCGCGAGCCGTCCGTTCGATAAAACGCGCGACGGTTTCGTCCTTGGCGAGGGTGCCGGTGCGCTCTACATCGAAGAGCTCGAGCATGCGAAGCGTCGCGGCGCCCGCATCTATGCCGAGTTGATTGGGCTTGGGATGTCGGCCGACGCTCACCATATCACCGCGCCGGATCCGGAGGGTGGTGGTGCGAGCCTTGCCATGCGGATGATGCTGCAGGATTCTGGGCTGAAGCCGGAGGATGTTGACTACCTCAACATGCACGGCACGTCGACGCCGTTCGGGGACATCGCAGAGACCAAGGCAGTTAAACGCGCGTTCGGTGATCACGCGTACAAGATGAACCTGTCATCCACGAAAAGCATGACGGGGCACTTGCTCGGGGCTGCCGGGGCCATTGAAGCCATCGCGGCGCTATTCGCCACGAAGTATGATCGCGTCCCGCCGACGATCAACTTTGA
>CAZRTY010000398.1:0-2052 GCA_964603055.1 uncultured Rhodothermales bacterium
ATGTTGTCGCCTACGTCGAGGGATTTCCTGTCGGCGGCTCGCTCGTCGTAGTAGCGCATCAGCGGGTCAGGTACATAGTCGAATCGATAGTGACGCGCGATCCGCAGCCAGTAGTCGTAATCTTCGATGGCGGGGATGTCTTCATCGAAGTAGCCTGCCGCGCAGACGACGCTCCGCCGGATCATCGCGCCGGAGCCGGTATGGATGACGTTCCGCTCGAGGAGCTTATTATAAATGTCGCCTCGATGGGCGGGCTCGTAGATCCACGGACCCGACGGACGCCCAACCGTTTCGACGCCGCAGTACACGAGTCCGACGTTATCGGGTGCCCGTTTGAACCGGTTGACCTGCCGTTCGAGCTTTTCGGGAAACCACTCGTCGTCGGAGTCAAGGAACGCGACGAACTCCCCTCTCGCCTCCTTGATGCCGCGGTTGCGGGCGGCGCTGACCCCCCGGTTGACCAATTGAACGAGGTAGCGGATGCGCGGGTCGGTGTATGTGGATAGCACCGCCTCCGTGCCGTCGGTCGATCCGTCGTCGACCACGATCAGCTCGAAATCGGCGAATGTCTGCCCGAGGACGCTGTCGATCGCACGGTGGACGACGTGCGCCCGATTGTAGGTCGGGATGACGACGGACACCGTCGGGGCATCAGTATGGTACGTTCGTGCGCGACCCGCATCGCCCGGTTGCAGATCGGCTCGGTGCATAGGTCGGTGGGAACGCCCGCTCTGCATGCTCGCTCGTGCGCTGTTCGTTCCCGGTAGGGACGGAATCTGAACGTCCGCCGCGACGCCCAGTGCGCCGTCACCGCCGTGATTCATGTGAGGGATCGGTCCGCGCGCACGGCTTCGTCTGGCTCGCGCAAGCGCTTGCTCGGCGGCGGCGAGTCCGTAGTTAACGACGCGGGTTGTGCCGGGCTCGTCCTTGTGTGATTCGTTTGATGCGAACCGGCGCTTCAGCTTCCTTGCCGGCATCGTGAGTAATCTGGCGGACGTTGAGACGAGCGGCCGGGCCCGACGTCGCAGCCGTACCATGGGTGTTTCGATCTCCTCCGCCATCCGGCTCGCGCGTTCCGCCAGGTCGGGAAACTCCCGGCTCTCCCTGCTAAAGATCTCCAGCGCTCTGATGATCGCCATCGCGTGCGTGGGCAATCGGCCGGCGTCTTCGATCATCTTTGCGATACGCTCGATGACGTCGAGCTGGGCCGTGCGCCCTTCGCGCGAATGCCGCCGGCTGCTCTGGGAGGTCATGTCCGGAAGGCGTCGGTAGTACGCGTGGCCCTCGGCCGAGAACGACACCGGTACATCGGCAACAAGTGCCCGCATCATCAGGTCGCCGTCCTGATTGACAAGGACGCCGGGGTCCCATCCGCCGGTTTTTTCATACGCTTCGCGAGACCACATGACCGAGCACGGTGGGTGCCACCATCCGGTGAGCCAGGCATCGAGCAGGTGCTCGTCGTCCCGCCTGCGGCGGCATGACGCGGGCCGTTCGATCCATTCGTCGCCGCGTTTCTCAAGGCGGTACCAGGGAGCGAGCGCTACGCCGGCGGGGTTCTCCTGAAGGGCCGTAACGAGTCCGGACAGGGCATCGGGCGCCAGCACGTCGTCGGCGTCAAGGAACATGACGGCATCGCCGGTGCTCAGTGAGAAGCCGAGGTTTCGCGCGTGACATGCACCGCGGCGGGGATTCGATACAATGCGGACACGCTCGCCGAACGATTCCACGATTCTGACACTGCGGTCGGTCGAATGGTCGTCGACAACGATGATCTCGTCGGGCAGCCGGCTCTGTTCGAGGACGGAACCGAGGGTCCACGCGATGTATTTCTCCGCGTTGAAGCAGGGAATTATGACCGAAATCCTCATTACTGCCTTTCCAGACTCCATGGTTGGCAACTACCGGAGGCCTGCTATTCACCTTGCTCCCGGTTAAACGGACGCGGAACGTATCTCTTTTCCTACCTCCTAAGCTACGCCGAACCTGCATAAGTAACGCCTTCGTGTATAGTTATGGCGCATGTAACCGCCGCGTCGACGTTGCAAATTT
>CAZRTY010000399.1:0-2051 GCA_964603055.1 uncultured Rhodothermales bacterium
GTTGAGCCCGGGGCGGGCGTCACGTTGGATATTGCCTTTGCTCCGGTCGCCGCCGGTACGTACGAGGCGACGCTCAGCGTCCTAACCAACGCGGGAGATGCAGCGATTCAGCTCCAGGGCACGGCGACAGAGCCGCCATCGAGGGTGCCGGTAGCCGTGGACGACCATGCCACAACGTTGAGCGGCGAATCCGTTGCCATCGACGTGCTCGCGAATGACTACGACCCGGAAGGGCAGTCGCTGACTATCGTCGAGGTGACTCAGCCGGAGCACGGGACCGCGACGACCGACGGACGCATCGTCTCGTACAATCCCGTCAGCGGATTCATCGGCACGGTCCGTTTTGCCTACACGATTGAGAATGAGGCGGGTGCGCAGGCTGAGGCGAGGGTGACCGTCGCCGTAGTGCCTTACGGATACGCCATCACAGAACTCACGCCAGGTGCGCCGTCTCGAGCGACGTCGATATCACCTGGAGGAATTGTCGCCGGCGTCACGCTCACATCGAGCGGCGTGAAGCCGTTCATCTGGCGGGACAGAACGCTCACGGTCGTGGAAACGCCGCCGAATGTAACCGTCACACCGTACTCCGTCGACGACGATGGCACGATGGCCGGTGTGGCGGTAGACGATGAATCCATTACGCAGGCCGTGATCATCCGGCCCGACGGAAAGCTGACTGCGCTGGGTGGCCTTGGAGGAACGTTCTCCGCAGCCTTCGACCGAAATAGTTCGGGTATGATCGTCGGGACAGCGTCCGATGTACAGGATCGCTTCCATGCATTCCGCTGGCAAGGCGATATGAACGAGATCACGCTCGAATCAGGGCGCCACGCCGAGGCCTTCGCAGTTAATGACAGGGGATATATCGCCGGTGTGACAACAGACGCCTCTGGTGAGAATTTCGCCGTCGCGAACGGCGTCGTCGTTCGCACACCGGAGAGCCGCGCCTACAGCATCAACAACGTGGGAGTCAGCGCTGGCAGTGCACTGGCCGACGGACGCGTTTTTGCCGTCATATGGGATGAGGGTAGTGATTCACAACCGCTCGGAAGCGGTGATCACAACTTCGCTGAGGCCTATTCGATTAACGATGCGGGATGGATCGTAGGAACGGCCGGCCGGGACGATTTGACCGCGCCGGCAAGTAAGAAGTCCGTGGCCGACGCCGGTGCTTCTGCATTCGAAGCGGTCGCGCGCTGGCTGAGCGGTCCGCGTGCGAGCTTTGAGGTGCGTCTTGGCGAGCCGTCTGCTGGCAAGGTGACTGCCAGTGCATCGCTGAGTGCCGCGCTCTGGAGTGACGGACAGATCTTTAACCTGAATGACCTCATCCACGGAGACGCCGGCGGCTGGCACCTCGAGGAGGCACGTGCGATCAGCGCTGCAGGCCATATCGTGGGCTCAGGCACTAAGGATGGCCGAACGGCTGCATTCCTTCTCACACCGGTTGATGAGGCCCTGCCCGTCGCCCGAAAATACGTCAAGGATGTCGAAGGCACGGATCCAGTAGTGATTCACGCCGCGGAGTTGGCAGAAAGCACGGTCGGTGATCTTGTCCTGCTCGGTTTCGACGGCGCGGTCTACGGAGATATCGCAGTAGCCGAATCGGGCGATCATCTCGTATACACGCCCGTCGTCGGCTTCGCGGCGCGCGATGCATTCGATGTGTTTGTGAGCAACGGCCGGGGCGTGGCTGTAAGCGCGCGCGTGGAAATCAACCTCGTTCCGGATGCCATGTCCGCCGCGGGGTTACTGCCGAACTACCCAAATCCGTTTAGCACATCAACGACGATCAGATTTGCACTTCCGGAAGCCGGGTTTGCCCGAATCGCGCTCTTTGACATGTTGGGGCGGGAGATTCGGACGCTGGTCGACGATGATCTGAGCAACGGCGTCCACGAGATCCATCTGCCCGCGGATGAACTGGCGAGCGGCACTTATCTCGTCCGCTTCTCGAACAACGTGGCAGTTGACACGCGCATTATCAATGTGATTCGATGAGGCGGCGTTGAATAGCGGCAAGCGGTAAGCCCTAAGAGGTAAGCTCTAAG
>CAZRTY010000400.1:0-2050 GCA_964603055.1 uncultured Rhodothermales bacterium
TGCCCCACGACAAAATGTCGTCGTAAAGTCGGTGGAGCTGCTCGAACGATTTTGTCGCCTCGCCCGAGGGCACGGTGATGAGCCGAGGCGCCCATCCGTCTTCGCGCAGTAGATCGACGAGCCGTCCAGCATAAAGGGCTTCCACATTGGCATCCGTCACCACGACGATCTTGCCCGACCTTAGCCCGGCATCAGCCAGTGCGGGCGGTAGGTTGTCGAGCGAGTCGAACCGGATCGGGTAAGCTTCCTTTCGGGAGGAAATGTCGACGGTCAGTTGCATGCAAACGGCAGACGGAAATTCGAGCGAGGCGCCTTTACGACAAATGTACGCTTAAGATCTGATCGGCGCGGGCGATGCTCACTGAAAGCGCTTCGCACGATAACGCGACATTAACCCGGGCTCGGTCATGTTCATGAAAATGGTCACACGTACAGGGGCATATATCATCGGCGCATGGATGGGGCTCCACCTCATGCAGCGGCTCGTTGGCCGGCCGCAACCACCGTCCGAAGAGCCGTCGGTGCTCTTTATCTGAGGGGATCCCGCTAGCGGATGGAGCGTGAGGAGGGCTCGCATCAACATTTGTATTGAAGCCCTCTGACTTGTGAATCCCTTTCGGTCGGCTGTTGACGTCAGTCAGGCTATCGTCGCGGCGCATCTGAGCGTGGGCGCGGTAGCTGTGGATGCCACAGCGGGCAATGGCCATGACACGCTGTTTCTGGCCGAGTGCGCCGGCCCGTCGGGGCGTGTCTACGCCTTCGATATCCAGGAGACTGCGGTAGAACGAACCCGCATGCGCCTTGAGGAGCATGGCGTCGACAACGTCGAGGTCGGCCTGCAGGGGCACGAGCACATGTTGGAGCGGCTCGGGGAGGACTACCTGGGCGCTGTCTCCGCCGTGATGTTCAACCTCGGCTACCTGCCTCGCGCCGACCATGACGTGACTACGCGGCCCGAGACCACCATCTCGGCGCTCGATCAATCGGTTCGGCTACTGCGTGAGGGCGGCGTTGTGACTATCGTCATTTACTCGGGGCACCCGGGCGGCAAGGAAGAAGCGGATGCCGTGACGGACTGGGCGCACGGCCTCGAACGGAACAGTTTCGAGGTCGTCGAGTGGCGTCATGTCAACCGGACTAACAATCCGCCGTTCGTGATCGCCGCGAAGAAGCTCCGTGCTGACTGATGTGTCTGATTCTGTTCGCTGTCGATGCGCATCCGAAATATCCGTTGATCCTGGCTGCGAACCGGGATGAGTTCTACGGCAGGCCCACGCAGCTAGCCGGGTTTTGGGAGGATGCACCTGACGTCCTCGCCGGGCGCGACCTCGAGGCAGGTGGCACATGGTGTGGGATAGCGACGAATGGACGCGTGGCCGCCGTCACCAACTATCGCGAGCCCGTTGATGAGGAGGATTATCGCTCGCGTGGGGATCTCGTTGCCGATTTTCTGAAAGGGGATGAGGCACCGCTCGAGTATGCGCGCCGAATCGTAGCAGAAGGCGGTGCTTACCGAGGATTCAACCTGCTGGTTGGCAGTTCAGCCGGTCTGGTCTATTGCACCAACCGCAGCGACAATGCCGTTCGTCTACTGGGGCCGGGCGTGTACGGCTTGAGCAACCACTTACTCGATACGCCGTGGTTCAAAGTGCGGCAGGGCAAAGTGGGATTGCAGGCACGCATCGGCCGAGGCGACCTCGCGCCGGATTCGCTATTCGACCTTTTGACGGTCGAAGATCTCGCACCGGACGAAGAACTGCCGGCCACCGGCTTCGGCAACCACTGGGAGCGGATCCTGTCATCGGCGTTCATCCGCAGTGAAGAGTATGGAACGCGGAGCTCGACGGTGATCCTAATGGAAAGCGACCGAGCCGAATTCCACGAGCGAGTTTACGAGGAGGGCGATCCGGTGGGAGGCGATTCGTTCGTGATTGACGTGCTTGATGCCGGACATCGGGCCGAGTAGTGCGCCGCCGGCTTACTGCCTCTGAGCCTGAGACGTCACGGGATTGGGCAAATTGAAGCGCATCCGGCGGGAGTCGATGACGTT
>CAZRTY010000401.1:0-2049 GCA_964603055.1 uncultured Rhodothermales bacterium
GACGAAACGGCCGATGCCCTGGGCATATCTCCCGCTACGGTGGGCCGCGACTGGCTCATGGCGCGTGCGTGGCTTAAGCGCCAGCTAAGTGCTTAATCAACACGAGATCACGCCGCTCAACGGTCATCGGTGGTGGAGGGTAGATAACGGTTCGGTATGGCGCTGGATGGTGCGCGTGACCAGACCACCGGCAAGAGTTGCATCGTCATCTTGCAGCACGTCTACGGGGATGTGTTGCGGGAATGAAGGCCAGACGATGCGCAATATGTTGACGATTGTCGGCGCGTCGTTCTATGCGTCCGAAGGGAACGATGCAAGAGCGGGCGTTACAGGGCAGAAGCTGAGTTCGTCCCGGCGCACAGCGGTGAACCGGGGCGTGGCCGAACCCGGTTTCCCCAAAAACATGAACCTGAACGGCAAGCGGCCCACGACTGGAAGAAGCGCCTCCGGTTTGGCTCGGGACTCTGCTAACCGCTATCCTCCGCTCTGACATCACCCGCCGTGACCACGCTCTCCAGTGAGCCTAATTTCAAGTGAACCTCATCTCCATGCCCCGTCTCCTCTACCTGTCGGTTTTTTTTGTGGTTCTCGCTTTATCGCCGGCTCAAAGCGTGCCGGCCATGGCGCAGCCCGCCGCGCTTGCCGACATCGACTCCTACATCGAGGAGGGTATGGCGACGTGGTCGATCCCGGGGCTGGCGATTGCGGTCGTGAAGGATGACGAGGTGGTCTTCGCGCGCGGGTATGGCGTTCGGAAGTTGGGTGAGCCGCACCGTGTCGACGAACATACGCTGTTTGGTGTGGCATCCACGACGAAGGCGATGACGGCGGCGGCGCTCGCGATTTTGGTGGATGAGGGTCTGATTTCCTGGGATGATCGCGTGACCGATCATCTGCCCGAGTTCCGGTTGTCGGATCCGTGGGCAACTTCGCAGGTGACGATCCGCGATCTGCTATCGCACCGCGTGGGAGTGGGGCGCATCACTGGCAACCGGATCCAGTTTATGACGCACGAGCCGCGCTCGGAGATCATGCGGCGCATGCGTTATCATGATTTCGAGCAGCCTTTCCGGTCGGGCAATGTCTACTCGAATGTGATGTACATGGTGGCGGGGGAGATCATTCCGGCGGTTACGGGCGTGTCGTGGGATGATTTTATGATGGAACGCATATTCCGGCCGCTGGGGATGAACCGCTCGAACACGAGCATCGCGATGATCGGCCCGGATGAGAATGCCGCATGGCCGCATCAAGAAATCGATGGGCGCGTGGTGACGATTCCGCGCCGCAATTTCGACAACGTCGGGCCGTCGGCATCGGTCAATACGAGTGCGAGGGAGATGGCGGAATGGATGCGGCTACAGCTCGGTGAGGCGGGTGTGCACGAGGGGCGTCGGATTCTCAGTGCGGAGCAGATGGCGGAGATGCACCAGGCGCACAACGTCTCGCGCATTCGGGATCCGCAGACTGGGAGCCTGTCGTCTTACGGACTTGGCTGGAGTCTGCGTGAGCATCGCGGTTATCGCATCTCGCAGCATGGCGGCGCAACGGACGGCATGAACACGAACCTGGTTCTCGTGCCGGGCGAGAATCTCGGGGTCGTCGTGATGACGAACACCTTCAACAGCTTTATGACGGCGCTTGCCAACGAAGTCGTCGATCGGGTGCTCGGTGTCGAAGAACAAACGGACTGGGCGGGTATCTACCGCGCCAACTACGAGCGCGCCTATGCTTTCGCTTCCGCGCGGCGCGCTGCGATTGAGGCGGCGCGAGAGGAGGACACCCGGCCGTCCGTTCCGCCGCAGGCATTCGCCGGCACGTTCGTCGACAGCCTCTACGGCGAGATCGTCGTTGCCACGTCTGACGATGGTGCGCTGCGGCTCGAGTTCTGGAACGACGCAACGCTCACGGCCGACCTCGAGCACTGGCATCACGACACCTATCGGGCGGTGTGGAGGAATCCAGCACTTCGTGAGAAGTTCGTGTGGTTCACACGTGATGCCGACGGCCGGCCAAATACAATGAAAGTCGAGTTCACGCTCCGTCCGA
>CAZRTY010000402.1:0-2046 GCA_964603055.1 uncultured Rhodothermales bacterium
TTCAGCATCGAGTTCTGAGTGGATGGTTAGGGATTGATGGCTCGTCGGGGAGCGTAGCGGACGGGGATCGGCGGCGCCTGGATCACCGGTACCGTCGCTGCGGATCCAGCCCTTCTTCCAGTGGGCGCACCTCGATCGTCCCGAGACGAGCCGACGGCCATTTCGACGCGATACGCACGGCCTCGTCGAAATCAGCCGCCTCGATCAGGAAGAAGCCGCCGATCTGCTCCTTCGTTTCGGCGAAGGGGCCATCGGTGACCGAAAGTTGTCCGTCGCGGACGCGCAGTGTCGAGGCGGTGCGTGCGCCCTGAAGCGGCCGCGCGTCGATCAGATGGCCACGCTCTCGCAGTTGCTCAACATATTCGAGCGTCTCATGGCGCATCACCTGCCAGTCCGCCTCAGACATGTCGTGGAACAGTTGCTCCTCCTCGTAGGCAAGGCAAAGGTATTTCATCGGAAGTGGAGGGCTTGTATCGAGCGGGGGTGTCGTCGAGGAATATACGAGAGGGTCTTCCGGATTCGACCGGCGCCGGGGTCAGCTCGGCCTCGTTTTCTCACCACACGATGGGTCGGGGTAGACACCACTCGTTCACGGTCGGCTTCTATCCTCATCACTCTCCCATCAATCAACCTCATCGCTCATCCCCATCAATCAACCCCACATCCTCGAGAATCGACCGCGCGATGACCGTGCGTGCCGCGGTGTGTCCGCTGGTGTAGACGTCGAGGTTGAGCGCGAAAAAGGAGACCGCGCCGCCACGCACAACATATCCCACGAACCAGCCGATGTCGGGCCGGTCTTCTCCCTGAGCGGTCAGTCCCGTCTTCCCGCTGAGACGATACGCAGGCGTTTCCTCGAGCACGAGCAACTCCTTCGTTAGCGCGATTGCATCCGGGGAGGCGACGATCCCACCATGGAAGAACCGCTGGAGGAAGTCGATTTGCTCCTCGGCGGAGACCCTCAGACCGCCGGACAACCAGAACCGGTCGATACCTCCCGAAATATCGGCATTGCCGTAGTCGAATCGTTCCAGATAATCCGCCATTCGCTCGGCCCCGACCCGGCGGGCGATCTCCTGATAGTACCAGACGACGGATGCGGGTAGGGCGGTGCGTAGCGTGTTATGCTGCGACCATGCCTCGGGCCACCACGACAGCCGAGGCACGGCGGTGCTGTCCCATTCCAGATAGAAATCCGGCCCATCCGCAACGCCGGAGTCGAGCGCGATGATGGTGTTGGGAATCTTGAACGTTGATGCGGGGAGGAATCCCACCCGTGCGCGATCCGGATTATGGATCTGGGCCGTGCCGTCCCTGCCGTCGATCAGGATGAACGTGGCATCCATCCCACTAAAATATGTGGACAGATTGAGCGTCGGCGGCACGTCTGTACGGCAGGCGTTCAGGGAGATCAGGAAGAATAGTAGCACGACGCCCGCGCGGGATCTCATGAACGGTGCCGGTTCTGCTGTGAGCATGATGGTGGTGTGATGAGCTGACCTTCCCTCATCATTAACAGTGGAGGGAGGGCGTCTCATCCGGACGTCGTCTGAGCGAGCCGCTCGTGCACGAGCTTCACCACCATGGCGCCCTCGCCGACGGCCGAAGCGACGCGTTTCGTCGAACCGGATCGCACGTCTCCAGCTGCGAAGATGCCCGGCACACTCGTCTCGAGCAGCGACGGCGTGAAGGCCTCAGTCGCCGCAACGGCACCTGTGCGAATAAATCCGTGGGCGTCCGTGCCGATCGCTTCCGGGAGCCAGTCGGTACGAGGCGAGGCTCCAATAAACGTGAAGACGCCCGCCGCAGGTAGCGTCCGTTTCGTGTTGTTGGATGTGTCTTCGATCTCGACGGACTCAAGATGCCGTTCGCCGTGCATCGCGCGAATTTCGCTGTGGTAGAGGACCTCGATATTCTTCTTCTCAAGGATGCGGTCGGCGAGGTAGCTCGACATGCTCTTGTAGAGGTCACCGCCGCGCAGCATGACAGTTACCGAGCGGGTCTGTCCGGCGAGAAACATCGCCGCCTGTCCGGCCGAGTTGCCCC
>CAZRTY010000403.1:0-2046 GCA_964603055.1 uncultured Rhodothermales bacterium
CCGATGTTCTGAGCGCACCGTGGCCCGATTTGATGGAACAGGCCCGCAACCGGCGTTGTCGCAGCCCCTGAACCATTATTGACTTTTGCGCGGCATCGACAGCCGTTTATCGAACGGGAGGTCGATCTGACGCTCAATGCCTACGTCACGGAGAAACTCGACGTCATGGCTGATGACGATGAGCGTACCGAGATAACGCTGTAGTGCCGACACGACCTCCTCAAGACTCTCCAGGTCAAGGTTGTTTGTCGGTTCGTCCAGAATCAGCAAATCCGGCGCTTGATCGGCGGCCAAGGCCAGCACGAGTCCGGCGCGGATTCGCTCGCCGCCGCTGAGCACCCGCACGGGTTTGAACACGCTCTCATGAGGGAAGAGGAAGCGGCCGAGAAGAATCCGTAGTTCGTGCTCCGGTCTCGATGGTGCAACGTTTTGAAGGTTTTCGAGGAGCGTCGCGTCGTCATCCAGATCATTGGTCTGCTGATCGAGAACGGCGATGCGCGCGGTACCGACGTAGAGACTTCCCTCCGTGGGCCGCCGCGATCCGCGGATAAGGTCGACGATGGTCGTCTTGCCGGAACCGTTCGGGCCGAGCAGGGCCACGCGCTCACCGCCGAGAATGGTAAACGACAGCGGCTCGGGCCATATATCGCTCGTTGAATTGTGGAACCGGTAGCGCAGGTCGAAAGCTTCGACAATCCGCTTGCCTCTTGGCACGCCGCCCGGTTCAAGGTCGATGTTGATCTGACGATCCTCGGGTAGCTGTTCCTCGGCGCGCGACTGCACCTCCGCCGCATGATCGACGATACGTTCGTGATGTCGGCCGATGCGTCTAGTCGTTCTCTCAGCGGCTTCCTTATGGATGCCGGCGGCGTATTTGCCCATGCCGGTGTCCCGTCCGTGCCGTCGCCCGGTGGATGCGCGCTTTGCCTGTCGTTCCCGTGCCTCGCGAGCGGTGCGCTCGGCATCTCGCAGCTGTTTCTCCGCTTCTGCCGCAGTCCGACGTGCAGCGTCGAGCTCCGTCTGCCGCTGGGCCTCGTAGAACGCGAAGCCGCCCCCATACTCTCGGATCCCTTTCGGCGTGAGTTCCGCGATGCGGTCGACAAGGTTCAACAACGTCCGGTCGTGGCTGACGACGAGGAGCGTCCTCCCCCATCCCGCAACGAAGTCATGAACAAACTGCCGGGCATCGACATCGAGGTGGTTGGTGGGCTCGTCAAGAAGTAGAATGTCGGGATCGTGGATGAGCAGCCCTGCCAGCCGGACGCGCATGACCTCGCCGCCACTAAGTGTATCGAGACGGCGTTCAGGCTGGATATACTCGATGCCGAGCTGGCTCAAGGTGGCATCGAGGCGTGCCGGGAGATCCCAATGGTCGGATGCCAGATCATAATGATGGAGGTCGGCCTCTCCCCGGTCGATCCGCTGGAGGGCGGTCCATGGTGGAGTGATCCCGAGTGCATCCGTTACAATGGCATCGGGGGCGAAAACGTGCGTCTGCGGCAGGTAGCCGATTCTGCCGTTACGAATTACCTGGCCGGAAGACGGTGGGCGGATGCCCGCGAGAATCTCGAAGAGGGTTGTCTTGCCGACACCGTTCCGTCCGACGAGACCGGTTCGGCCGGTACCGAGATGGAACGATAGGTCAGAGAAGAGCGACGTGCCGTCGGGGAGGACGTAATCGAGGCTTGTCGCTCTGAGGAAAGAGGACATGAGCGTTGAGCGATGTGGGTTGAACCACGAGCACGCCGCGGCCACGGACGGGCCTCGGGGATGGCGTGCTCACGACTAATATGTCTCGCTCAAACTCTCATAAAGGCCCAGATCCTCGGGGACGCAGTTCACGTGCCGAGACCCGGGCAGGGGCTTGGTTTGTTAGAAGAAGACTACGGCGCGTGCTAAGCGGTAGTTCCAGCACGCGGACGAGGGCGTCCGGGTGGGCCCATCTACTTTGTGTGCCATTACGTCGCGCGGCCCCCGGAAAGCAGCAGAAATAGAATCGAGCTTCGCATCAGCGGGATGTGTTGACGTTGCACGTTGGTATAAACG
>CAZRTY010000404.1:0-2046 GCA_964603055.1 uncultured Rhodothermales bacterium
AGACCTTCAACTGCTCGCGCGCCGTTTTCAGGCTCGCCACGCCGGCATCGAGCTCGGAGAACAGCTCCTCGATCTTCGCAACGATGCGCCGCTGCTCGGCAAGTGGGGGGAGTGGGACGACTATATGATCGAAGATTCTCGCCTTGATCCTCATCAACGAACCACCGACGCCGGAGACGTTGTGTGCGAGATAGTCACGGATTCGAAAATCTTGAAGTAAGTGAGCGATAAATTTGGAATCCCGACTTGTTAAATCGGGAAAAATGATCCATTCGGTTGAGCCAATCTTCAGATGGGGTGTGACACTGCCAACCACCCAGGTGCGGTTAAGCCGCGGATTAATCTTGGAAATGAGCACGTCTCCCGGATTGACGTACTGCTTTGACGATCCGATTTCACGCCCAGCTACGATTTCTGGACGGCCGGTCTCATGGCTCGGGATGCTATATAATTCAAACAGAGTATCCAGTTCGTGAGAAGGATTCATCGATGTCCCCCGTCGACCAGCAATCTCGCTCAGGTGCATCGTTGCCCATCCGTGCGGAATTTCGGATTCTGCCATCAGTCGTAATACCTTACTCACGCTGCCAGTACCTCATTCAGTTCATCGATGAGCGGGTCCATCTCGCTGCCGAAGAGCTGGTACATCCGTCCGAGCCCGCCACGGCTTGAGAACGGCGGCAGGTCGAGTCCGTCGCGTTCAATGTGGAAGGAGCTTGCCACGTGGTCGCGGATCATCCGCAGCCATTCCATCTGCTGCTCAGTGAACTTGGCGCTTGTGCCGCTGTGGCGTTTCAGGACCCACGCCTGGAAGTTTCGCCGCACGGTGTCGTCGTAGGTGGTGAGCTCCTCGTCGATCCCGCAGGCGCGGCGGATCAGTGAAACCAGCGCCGTCAGCTCATTCAAAGGCTGCTCTCCACGGTACTCGTCGAGGTGGCTGTAGGCCTTCCACACGTGTAGTGGTGCCAGGCTTGGCCGATCGGTGCGCAGCCGCGCCATCACCTGGCGGATCATGTCGTACGTAAGCTCGCGACGTCGGTAGGGCTGATCGAAGAAGATCGTCAGCGCCTCGATCTCGTCGCGATGCTCGCGCAGGTATTTCTCGAACTCGTCGACGAGTGTGCGGGCTTTCAGTTCGGCGTCGGCGTCCCATTCCGCACGAATCACCTTGTCGAGGTTGTCGTGGTCGACCGTCTGCTCCTTTTCGCGGCGGATCTTGTCGAGCAACTCCACCAGTTCGCCGGTAAAGACGCGGGCGGCACGTGCGACGAGTTCATCCTGAGCCTTCGTACGGAAGTCCTCTCCGGGATCAGTAGCGGGCGGCTGGCCTGAGAGCTCGATGGCCCGGGCCTCGACATTGTCCGCATCGATGGCGGAGGTCAGATCGCCCACGATCGTTCTGAGCGCAACGCCATCCGTGAGATCCGAGATGCGCGCCTGATCGGCGGCGTCGAGTTGGCGGTCCAGGCGCGCGAGACGCCCCGCGAGCGAGCTTACGGTATCCTCATCGCGCGCGCCCATCATCACGCCCATCGCAAGATCCTTCAGCGGTATCGACGGCTTCCTGATCAGCGGCCGGCTGGCCGTCTTGAGCGACTTCGTGACGCCGATCGCATCCACGATCACGTAATGCGTTTTCGCACTCTTCGCCGACGGCGACACCTTCCGGAGGTCGTCCATGTCCAGCGTGCGTGTGCCGCGGCCCTTCATCTGCTCGAAGTAATTGCGGCTCTTGACGTCACGCATGAACAGGAGGCACTCGAGCGGCCGCACGTCGGTGCCCGTGGCAATCATGTCGACCGTCACGGCGATGCGCGGATAGTAGTCGTTGCGGAACTGCGCCAGCACGGATTTCGGATCCTCGGTGGCGCGGTAGGTAACCTTCTTGCAGAAGGCATTGCCCTCGCCGAACTCTTCGCGGACGGTCAGGATGATGTCGTCGGCGTGGCTGTCGGTCTTGGCGAAGATCAGCGTCTTGGGCACCTCGAACGTGCCGTCGCTGCGATATCGGTCGGGGAAGATCTCCGGCAGCTTGTCGCGGAAGGT
>CAZRTY010000405.1:0-2033 GCA_964603055.1 uncultured Rhodothermales bacterium
CCGGTCTCGGCAAAGTTGAGTTTACATCCGAGGGTATAGAACGAAACGCGTCCCATAACGTAAGTTTGGATCCCAATAACAGGCCGTCGAAAAATCGATCAGCTTCGCGTTCTGCGTGGTCGGCGCAACCTGCGACGTACAGAAGTACGCCTGAGGAGGACCTCCTGGCACGCTTTGAAGTGTTCGATTTGGAATTAGGCCTGAGACGTCGATGACGTCAACGGTCAGATTATGGCCTCATGTGGCCGGTGCGCTTGCGCCCGACCGCTGAGCAACGATAGAACCTCACCCTGGTTTCGGTCTCACGTGTTCGCAAAAGAAGGATATTTCATCATCGGAGTGACCGCGGCCCTCGCCGCCGTACTCATCGTGGTCGGCCTGTTCGTCGGGCCGGTCCTCCGCACAATGCTGTTCGCCATCGCGATTGCAGCGATGGGCTTCACACTCTGGTTCTTCCGCGATCCGGAGCGGACCTCGCCCGACGGCGCGGTCGGCGGAGACGTGATTCTGGCCCCGGCCGACGGCAAAGTTGTGCTCGTGGAAGAGGTGCAGGACTCGCTTTATCTGAAAGGCCCGGCCAAGCAGGTGTCGATTTTCCTCTCGCCACTCAACGTCCACGTGAATAGAAATCCGGTGGACGGTGTGGTTGAGTACGTCGAATACGTGCCGGGCGATTATCTGGTGGCGTGGCACCCGAAGGCAAGTGAGAAGAACGAGCGGTCGCAGATTGGCGTGAGGCATCCGTCAGGCGCGCGCATTCTGTACAAGCAGATCGCGGGTGCGGTAGCGCGGCGGATCGTCTACCATATCAAGGTAGGAGACGAAGTCGTGGCGGGTGAGCGGTTTGGCATCGTTAAGTTTGGCTCGCGGATGGATATCCTGGTGCCGCCAGAGTCGACGATCGACGTAACGGTGGGCGATCGAACGGTGGCGGGTGAGACGGTTCTCGGGCGGCTTCCGTCGGTGGCTGTCGATGCCGATCGCGCCGAGACAGAAGTGGGGCGGAACTGATGCCGAGACTCCGGCGATGGCGTCAAACGGAGGCACCGGGTAGCCGGAGCACGCTGCCTGCTCAGTGGAGTGCGTATCGGCGCACGCGTCAGGGCCGGCCACGCGGCAATCCGCGCGTTGCGGTGCCGTCTTTCTTCACGCTGATGAATCTCTTCAGCGGATTCCTTGCCATCACTCAGGTGCTCGAAGGCCGGTTTGATTACGCGTGCTGGCTTATCGTGCTTGCCGGGTTTTTCGACGCGCTCGACGGCATGATGGCGCGCCTCGCCAACGCCACGAGCGATTTTGGCGTTGAACTGGATTCGCTCGCCGACATCGTTTCCTTCGGCGTGGCTCCGTCCGTTTTGCTGTATGCATTTGGACTCGATCAGTTTGGCGTCCTCGGTTTGATCGTGGCCGCGATGCCGGCCATCTGCGGGGCCGTCCGCCTCGCTCGATTCAATATGACCTTCGACGGCGAGAAGAAGGAGTATTTCGTGGGGATGCCGATTCCAGTCGCTGCCGTGTTCGTCGTTGCGCTGATTCTGAACTTCTCGCAGGAACTGGCCGTGCCTCAGGTGGAATCTCCCGATCTGTCTGCGCTCATCCCGATCGTCTTCGTGTTGTCGTTCCTGATGATTTCGAACATCCCGTTCGACAGCATCCCGAAGCCGTCGCCGAGCTACATCCGCAACCGTCCCAAGAAGTCCCTGATGTTTTTCCTCGCGGCGGTCGTCATCGCGATCTCCTGGCAGGTGGGGCTGCTCATCGTTCTGTCCGTCTACACCCTGATCGGCGTTGGCCGGGCCATGTTCATGGTTGCACGAGCGATCCGCGACGCGCCCGTCGAAACGGATTGATGCCTTCTGCCAGAAGAGTTGAGTCCCAGCCACGTATCTTTCAGGCTGCCACCTTCCCTGAATCCGAACATCCAGCCCCATTATGTTCAAAGCATCCATACACATCACGCTCCGCCCGTCCATCCTCGACCCGCAGGGCAAAGCGACCCACGAAGCCCTCACCCAGCTCGGTTTCGACGCGAT
>CAZRTY010000406.1:0-2029 GCA_964603055.1 uncultured Rhodothermales bacterium
CCCATCCCTTCGGCCGGCTTCTGTGCGCTTCCTTCGCGCACCTTCCGCTCGATCCTGGCACCGACGTCGCCGTCGATGCTCTTCCAGTAATCGATCGCGCGGCTGAGCACGGGTTCGCGCACGCCGCCCAGCAGGCTGCCGGCAACTTGCTCAACCAGCAGCGACCGCTGGTAATCGTCGAACACTTCGCGCACGAGGGTCCCCGGCTGACCGAAGTCATCGTCATCCGTGCGTAGCGTATATGCGCTGCGGACCATCTTGCCGTCGGCTTCCCAACCATCTGCCATCGGACCGGTCTCGTCCGCCCACGTACGGCCGCCGCTGTTGGGCACGTACACCGGCTCGTTGCCACTATGATGATAGGCCATGTGACCATCGACCATATAGGTGTTGACCGGCACCTTGGGCTGGTTCACCGGCAACTGATGGAAGTTCGTCCCGATGCGGTTGCGCTGAGCGTCGGCATAGGCGAACGCACGGCCCAGCAGCATCTTGTCCGGCGAGAGGCCGATGCCGGGAACGGTGTTGCCCGGTGAGAATGCAGCCTGCTCGATCTGTGCGAAGAAGTTCTCCGGGTTCCGGTTGAGCGTCATCTTGCCGACTTTGATCAGCGGGTAGTCGGCGTGCGGCCAGACCTTCGTCAGATCAAAGGGATTGATGCGATAGGTCTTGGCGTCTGCATAGGGCATGATCTGCACCGACAGCGTCCAGCTCGGGTATTCACCACGCTCAATGGCTTCGAACAGATCGCGCCGGTGGATGTCGGCATCAGCGCCCGCCGCTTCCGCAGCCTCCTGATTCGAGTAGAACTCCATGCCCTGATCGGTATGGAAGTGGTACTTGACCCAGAATTTTTCGCCGTCGGCGTTGATCCACATGTAGGTGTGGGATCCGTAGCCGTTCATATGCCGCCAGGTTCGCGGAAGGCCGCGCTGCCCCATCAGATAGGTTACCTGGTGCGCCGATTCCGGGTTGTTGGTCCAGAAGTCCCACTGCATGTGGTTATCACGCAGGCCCGAGTCCGGGAGTCTCTTCTGACTACGGATGAAATGTGGGAATTTCATCGGGTCGCGGACGAAGAAAATCGGCGTGTTGTTACCGACCAGGTCGTAGTTGCCTTCGGTCGTATAGAACTTCAGCGAGAAGCCACGCACATCGCGCCAGGTGTCGGGGCTGCCCATCTCGCCGGCCACGGTGGAGAAGCGCGCCAGCATCTCGGTTGAAACGCCCTTCTGAAACAGTGCGGCGCATGTATAGGCCGATACATCCTCGGTGGTCTCGAACACACCGAATGCGCCGGCACCTTTGGCGTGCGGCTGTCTTTCAGGGACCTTCTCGCGGTTGAAGTGCGCCATCTGCTCGAGAAAGTGCACATCGTGGAGAAGGATCGGGCCATCCGGGCCGATGGTGAGGGAATTCCGGTCGCTCGGGGCGGGTGCGCCCGTTCCAGTGGTGGAGCCTGTCTCGTTCGTCTTCTTGCCCTTTCGTAAAAGTGCCATTCTTGCGTTTAAAGTATAGGTATTGATTCAATCTACTCAGCCATGTCTCAACCATCGCGGTGAGACCAATGTTCTACACGCTGACAGTATCATACAATTACGATCCGGCACGGATGAATGCCAGCGTATTAGTTGAAACCTCGGGCGAATCGATGTTGGCATCGGCGTGGTTTCCCTCGTACATCTCTCGGTGCGGGGGTTATGGAATCGTAAGATGTAGCGCGGGCCTTCGTTCTGCGCGTCCGAAGTAAAAGGCGTACGTGCGTTTGGCCGAACGCGGCGACCCATCGTCGTCCCGGCGCGGGGTTAGCGAACCGGGGCGAGGCCTAACCCGGTTCCCCCCGGAACAGCCAACAATAAGGTGAGCATCGGCGCTGACGTGAGCAGCGAGGCCGATCGGCCTACGAGGTGACGGCTTGCGGTTGTGCACCGGCCTCGCCGCCGCGCAGGTTTGCCACCCAGCCGGTTACGAACTCGCGCACGCGGTACACGCTCACGTAGACCACGGGGATGAGCACGAGGGTGATGAG
>CAZRTY010000407.1:0-2021 GCA_964603055.1 uncultured Rhodothermales bacterium
GTGTTGGAGCAGGTACGGGCTCTTCTCGCGGCTCAGTCGGTTCATTGGCGGTAATCGTTAAGGGAAGCTCGAGGCGGATACTCTGCCCGGGCCACAAATGGTTCTGGCTCAGGACACCTCTCGATGTGTTGATACAGATGTCAACCGGGCAGCTTCAGCCCGATCAGAATATCCATCACGTTCGTATGCGTTGGTCCGGTTTCGACGAGCGCATTCATTTTCCGCAACGCCGGATAGACATCATTACGGCGTAGCGCGCTCTTGATGTCGATCCCGGCATCGCGAGCGCGTGCTGACGCAAGATGATCCGAGATTCCGCCGGCTGCGGTCGTCGGGCCGTCGATACCGTCGGTGCCTGCGGCAAGTACGAGGCAGGGGCTTGGCGACGACGCGAGTTCAAGTGATGCCGCAAGTGCAAGCTCCTGATTGCGTCCGCCACAGCCATGATCGGCGGCCAGCGTGACCGTGGTCTCGCCGCCCATGAGCAAGCACGTCGGCTTGTCCACTTGAAGGCCGGCCAAGCGACGCCCGATATTACGGCCGGCGTTCGACGCCTCCCCCATCAGCGAATCTGGTTCGAGGATGACGTTATATCCCAGAGCCGTAGCTTCGTCCGAGGCAGCGTCGAGCGCATTGGAGTTCGCAGCGATTATGCGATACGAGGCGCGGCGAAGGCGGGGATCGTCGGGCTTGAGCGTCTCCGCTACCTCGCCTCTCGAGCCGGCCTGCAGATGTTCACGGACGGACTCAGGAAGGGATCGCTGAAGCTGATATTTATCGATGACGTCAAATGCATCCTGATAGGTCGACAAGTCGCCGACGGTGGGTCCGCTCGCGATGACGGAGGGATCGTCGCCTCGCACGTCTGAGATCGCGAGCGAGATGGATGTTGCGGGATGAATCGCCGCAGCAAGTCGCCCGCCGCTCACGCTCGAAATATGCTTTCGAACCGCATTCACCTCATCGATGGAAGCGCCGGATGCGAGGAGAAGCTCGTTCAGATGAAGCGCGTCATCGAGTGAAATACCGTTCCCGAAATCAGCGAAGAGCGCCGAGCCGCCACCTGATATCAGCACAATGACGACATCGTCTTCCTCAGCAGATGACGCCAGGCCGAGGAGCTTGCGCGCAGACGTCACGCTATCGCTGGCCGGGTGGGGATGGCCGCCGGGCAGCAACTCGATCGTGCGGGGTTGAAGTTCAGCGGGCAGGCTTTGGAGATAAGCCGCCGGCACGATGACCGATCCGCAATCGATCGTCAACCCATCGATGGCTTCCAGACCGCACGCCATCGCTGCAGCTGCTTTCCCAAATCCCATTACCACAACGCGGTTCGCATCTCGCACGGCGTTCAGGATCAACGTGCGGACGCCGGACGCCTGCATCAACGACTGTGGACGTACGCGTTTGATCGCCGCTTGAAAGATCGATTGAGCATGCTGCCCAAGGTCGGCTGAATTCATACCTTCGGGGCTCGCACCCCTCTATTATCCAAGTCTTGCAGGCTATGCCGATCGGACGGCTACACGTTCTTACCGACTTCTTTTTCCAGCAGCGCTACTCTCATGCTGAGCTTGCCCGCCTCGCCGTTGCTGGAGGTGCCGATGTGATTCAGTTCCGGCAGAAGTTCGGCAGTGTGCGGCACTTAATCGTTCAGGTGGAGGGAATTGTCGAGGTCTGCGTAGAGGCCAAGGTCCCGCTCATCGTCAACGATCGAGTGGATCTCGCGATGATCGACGGCGTGAGCGGCGTACATCTGGGGCAAGCCGATTATCCGATTGCGCTCGCGCGGAAGGTCCTCGGGCCGGATGCGATCATCGGTGCAACGGCAACGACAACCGAGCAAGCACGTCAAGCCGAAAGCGAAGGTGCGACATACGTCGGATTCGGCCCGGTTTATAACACCAGCAGCAAATCCAATCCCGCCTCGGTCAAAGGGCTTGAAGGCCTCCGGCGAGCCGTCGACGCCGTATCCATCCCCGTGATCGCCATCGCAGGGATTACGCCCGAACGCACGCGTG
>CAZRTY010000408.1:0-2019 GCA_964603055.1 uncultured Rhodothermales bacterium
GCGAGTTCGAGGATGAACTCTTCGTCGTCGACGACCATGACGAGCTCGCCGTTGCCGTTTGCCGAGCCATCCATCTCCTCATGATCACGCGACTGGCCGACGCTCTCGACGGTTGCCGGAATGAAAATGCGGAAGGTCGTGCCCTGTCCCGGATGTGAATGCACGTACACGAAGCCGTTGTGGCTCTTTACGATGCTGTACACCGTTGAGAGTCCGAGCCCGGTGCCCTTACCCACGGGCTTTGTCGTGTAGAACGGCTCGAACATTTTGTCCCGAACCTCGGGCGGAATGCCTTCGCCGGTGTCGGTTACGGTAATGCACACGTGCGGGCCGGGCTTGGCCTCGATATTCGTGCGCATATGCTCTTTCCCCACATCCACATTCTCCAGCGTCACGGAAATACGGCCGCCATCGGGCATGGCATCGCGGGCGTTGACGGTGAGGTTCATCAGCACCTGCTGAATCTGCGTGGCGTCGCCCTTGATCTTCCACACGTCGTCCGGCACTTCGACCATGAAGCTGATCTCGCGCGGGAACGTCTCCAGCGAAATCCGCTCGATCTCGCGGATCACCTGCCCCGGATTCATCGGCACACGCTCACCTTCGACACCGCGGGCAAACGCGAGCACCTGCTTCACCATGTCGGCGCCGCGCTGAGCACTGCGGCTGATCATCTGGAGCGTGCGCGTCGTCGACGGGTCGCCCTCGAAACGCTTCTCGAGCACCTGCACGCCGAGCAGCACGGGTACGAGCAAGTTGCCGAGGTCGTGCGCGATGCCACCGACAAGCGTGCCGATGCTTTCCATCCGCTGTGAGCGCAAGAACTGCGTCTCGAGCTCCTTTCGTTCGGTGATGTCGGTATGGATGACCAGCACCGACTTCGGATTTCCGATCGCATCGCGGACGAGCGTCCAACGGCTCTCCACGACGACGGTCCGGCCGTCCTTTCGTGTTTGCTGGAGCTCGCCGATCCACTCGCCTTCTGAAAGCACGTGCTCCCAGACTTCTTGAAGTGTGTCTTGCCGGCCGGCATAAAGCTGGTCGCCGATCCGCTTTCCTTCCACCTCTTCGACCCGGTAACCGGTTGTTTCCTCCGCGCTTTTATTCCAGTAGACCACGCGGCCGTCGAGGTCGAACGCGCTGATGGCGTCACGCGCTTTGTCGAGCAGCTGTGCCTGGTCGCGGATGCGGACGTCGGCGCGTTTGCGCTCGCGGGCGTAACGGATCGACCGTTCGAGAAGCTGGGCGTCGATCTGTCCTTTGACCAGATAGTCAGCCGCACCGGCCGCCATGGCCTCGAGGTCAACGCGGAGGTCTCCCTGGCCGGTGAGCAGCACCATCGGTGTTTCGCAGCCCTGTTGCAGGGCTTCGCGAAGCAGGTCGATACCGGTCTGGGCGTCGAGGCGGTAGTCGATCAGCGCAACGTCGTATTCGCGCGCGGTGATGCGCTCGAGGCCTTCGTCATAGGTCTGCGCCCAATCGATGCTGCACGTGATACCCCTCGCTTTCGAGAGCAAACGCCGCGCGAGGAAGTAATCGTCCTCATCGTCTTCAATAACCAGTATATGAAGCTGCTCTTTCTCCACCATTCGTACTCCGGGCGCGTGTTGAACTACAATATTCGCCGTCCGGTCAAGATTGCGGGGGAAGCCTCACGATCTCAAACCAGAACTCTCCAAGCTTCTTAATTGCGTTGGCCAGGCCTTCAAATGTTACAGGCTTCGTAACGAAGGCATTGACACCGAGGTCGTACGACCTGAGGATGTCTTGTTCCGCCTCAGACGTCGTCAAGACAACAACCGGAATGCGCCTGAGCGATGGGTCCGACTTGATCTCCTGCAGTGCCTCCCGTCCATCTTTGCGGGGCATGTTGAGGTCGAGCAGAATCAAGCCCGGGCGCGGCGATATCATCGGATCCTCGTACCTGCCTTTCCTGTGCAGGTACTCCATCAATTCCTCCCCATCCTCCACCGATTCAATTCTGTTGGCCAGCCGGCTTTTCTTTAACGCACGGCGCGT
>CAZRTY010000409.1:0-2006 GCA_964603055.1 uncultured Rhodothermales bacterium
AGAACGAGCCGCCGCGTGATGGCAAGCCCAAGGCCTGCTCCTTCGTGACTGCGGGTAAGCCCGATGCTCTCCTGCTTGAACTCGTCGAAGAGCTGAGGGAGGAAGCCCGACTCGATGCCGAGCCCGGTGTCGATGATATCGATTTGAGCTCGCATATCATCGGCCGAGACCCGCACCTCCACCGAGCCTTCGTCGGTGAACTTTACGGCGTTGCCAATCAGGTTGTTGAGGATGATGTGGAGGGCGCCGCTGTCGACCATGCATTCGACCGGGTGCGGAGGCGTTTCCACCACCATCTCGAGATGTTTCTCTTCAGCCAGCGGCTGCAGGTAAGACGATATCTCTCTGACCTCGCGGCAGATATCCAGCTTCCGCGCTTCGAGAAGCATCTCACCCGCTTCCAGCCGCGAAAGATCGAGTACGGCGTTGAGCGTATCGAGCAGGCGCCTGCCGCTTCTCACAATGAGGGACGCAAACTGGCGTTGTTCCAGAGGCACCTCCTCTTCCAGCAAGGTGGCAAATCCGATGATGCCCGTGAGTGGTGTGCGGACTTCGTGGCTCATGTTCGCAAGGAAAGTCGACTTGAGACGCGACATTTCCTCGGCGCGCTCTTTCGCATCGAGCAGTTTGAGCTCGTATTGCTTGCGCTCAGACATGTCCATGGCATACGTCACAATATGCCGCAGCTTGCCGTCTTCATCCGGAACCGGCGTCGCCACGCGTACGAGATGACGGACCTGCCCATCGTCGCCCGGTACCGACTCTTCGAGTGAAGACGTCACGCCCGTACGCAGAACTTTTTTCAACCATTCGGCGCGGGATCGCAGAGCTTCCTTCGATATATCGCCGTCGCGATCTTCTACGTAACCGCCTATCAAGTTCGCACGAACCTCCGGATCAGGCGCCGAAATAGGATTGAGATAGGCGTAGCGAAGGTCGGAGTCGATGACGGCAATCTCAATCGGCAGTCGATTGAGTGTCTCTTCGTAGAATGATTTCAGCGCAGCGATTTCCCGCTTGGACTGCTCCGCATGGGTAATATCAAGTATCGTCCCAATTACGGCGCGTTCTCCATCAATCTCGGTGATCGAGCCATGCACTTCGGCGATGAACTCTTCGCCGTCAAGCCTATATGCGCGGAGGGTATAATGGACGTGTTCTCCCTCTCCCTGCATCCGCATCCGCAAGTTCTCTCGCACCGTTTTCCGGTCATCCGGCGCAACCAGATCCAAGACGGAGCGCCCGATGATGTCACGTGAATCGCCTCGCATCATCTCGAAGAAGCACGGATTGGCATACATGACGATCTCATCCTGGATGATGTAGATGCCAACGAGCGAGTGCTCGACCAGGGTGCGGAAACGCGTCTCGGCCTCTCGCCGGGCACGTTCGGCCTTCCACATCGGTGTGATGTCACGTACGATGCCTAATACCTTGCCATCGCCCATCGGCACGTAGCGTCCATCTAGCACGGTATCAAGTCCATTTACCTCCATCTGGAACTCCAGGTTGTGCGGCGATGAACGATCTGCCGTTTTCTGAATGACGCTCTGGATACGCGCGCCGATACCTTCGGGCATGACATCCCGAACGTTTCGGCCGGTTATCTTTTGCGGAGGCAGCAGGTGGAGTTCGGGCGAGCGGGCGTGATAATCGACGATATTACCGTCGGCATCGTGGATGAAAATGAGATCCGGGATCGCGCGGATGAGCGCCTGGGTCTCCGACTGGGAATCCCGAAGTGCCTTCATTGTGTGCTCTCGCTGCTGGAAGTTGTTGCGCACCATCCGCACGATTTCCATCCACGCTACAATGAGCAGCACCAGGACGAGCGTCAGAAGAATGGGGAGGACCACATCGCGCCGGTTCTGCCGCGACCTGCGTTCGTCGAGAAACTCATCGAGGCGACCGGTGAGTTCTGCATGCGCAACGCTAAACCTTGCGCGTGCCTCATGATACGTGGCCTCGTCACTACCGGCGGCTTCGAGCATTCCCCCAAACGCCTC